>CAVDTO010000004.1:4725-25630 GCA_963611895.1 bacterium | reverse complement strand
GGGGCGCTCCGCACGAGGTGCAGAATTTGGCGGCGTTGGGGTTCTCCTTGCCGCAACTGGTACAAAACACCGGCGGTCCTTTCCTGCTGTTTAGCTGGCAACACTATTCGTCGCAGGAGGGGTGCGAATGCACCCCTCCTCTCGATACCGACATCTCAGTCGGCAATTGGATTGCGGCCTTAGGCCAGGTCGTCCTTGCGGCGACGCTGGGCCAGGGACACGCCGGCGGCGACGAGCGTCAGCCCGCCGATGGCGAAGATTTCGCCCGCAGGCGTCGTGTCGCCCGTGGTGGGCAGGCTGCCGGTCGCGGACTGACGGTCGGAGACGGACGCATCGCCGGTGTCAGCGGAAGCGGTCTGGACCGTCGTGCCGTTGAAGGAGACGGTGTCGGCGAGCGTGGTGTTGCTGAGGAACTCCTGCTCGGCGTCATAGGTCGCCTTGACGGTCTCGTAGGCCTTGGCAGCCGTGTCATAGGCGGCCTTGGCGACGTTGTAGGCCTCGGTCTTGGCGGCGAGCTTGGCCTCGGCAGCGGCAAGCTCCTCGGCGAGGGCGGCTGCGGCCTCGGTCGCGTCCTTGGCGGTCGCGAGCTTGGCGTTGAGCTCGGAGAGGCGGTCGTCGCCGGTGGTGCCGTTGGCAAGGGCCTCGTCGATGTCGACGGCGCCCAAGGCGTCGACGATCTCGCTCCAGTAGGCGCGGTCGGCCTCGGCGGCAGCGAGGTCGTCAGTCGCGGTGGCGAGGTCGCTCTCGGCGGACGCGATCTTGGTCTCGGCGCCGGTGACGGAAGCCTCGGCATCGTTCACCGCTGCGGTGGCCACGGCAGTGGTGGCCTGGGCCTCGGTGTAGACGTCGACGAGCGCCTGGATGGGCGCGTAGGCCTCGGCGGAAGCCTGCTGCGCTGCGGCGAGCGCCTGGGCGGCGGACTGCTCCTCGGCGACAGCCTTGGAGAGAACCTCGGACTTGGCCTCGACGTCGGCCTTGGCCTCGGCCACGGCGCTCTCCGCCTTGTCAAGCGCGTTCTCGGCAGAGGTGACGGCCATGGTCTTGACGATCAGGTCGGCCTTTGCGTCGAGCGCATCGTTCTGGGCGGAGTCCATGGCGGCCTTGGCGGAGACGGCATCGGAGCCCTCGAGCAGGTCGAGGCGGGTCTTGGCCGCCAAAGCCTCGGTCTTGGCCTCGGAAAGGGCGGATGCGGCCTTGTCACGGGCGCTCTCGGCGTCCTCGAGCTTGGCGGATGCGCCCTCGAGCTCGGCCTTGGTGCTTGTGACGGTCGCCTTGGCGGCGTCGAGTTTGGCCTTGGCGCCGTCCACGTCAGGCGGGGTGACGCCGGAGCCGGTGTCTGCCGTCATGATGGTCTCGGTGGTACCGAGGTAGGTGGCAAGAGCGGCTGCGAGCTTCTCGTCGGCGGCTGCGAGCTTGGACTCGGCGGCGTTGGCCGAAGCGGTGGCGCTGTTGAGCGCGGATGCGGCCTTGGTCGCCTTGGCGGCGGCGTCGTCGTATGCGACCTGGGTCGCGGGAACGGCGGCGACGGCCTTGTCGTAGGCGGCAAGCTTCTTGGAAGCGGTCGCCTCGGCGCCGGTCAGGGCCTGTTTCTTGGCCGTCACCGTGGCAGCGGCGGCATCGGACGCGGCCTTGGCCTTGTCCATGGCGGACTTGGCGGCGACGGCCGTGGAGCCGGTGAGCTTGTTGACCTCGCTCTCGGCGCGGGCCAGCTCGGTCGCTTTGGTCTGCTGCGTCGAGACGGCCTTGTCATAGGCAGACTTGGCGCTATCGACGGCAGCGGACTTGGCCTTGACGTCGGCCTCAGCCGCATCAAGCGCGGCCTTGGCCTTCTCGTAGGTCTGCTTGGCAGCCTCGGAGTCGGGCAGGGCGGCGAGCTCTGCCGCGGCCTTGTCATAGGCGGACTTGGCCGCGTCGCGCTCGGCGACGGCGTCGGAGTAGCCGTAGAGGTAGCTGTGCACGAGGGCTTTGAACTCGGCGACGGTGAAGTCGCCTGCGCGCCAAGAGGCGTCCCAGGCGATGACTGATTGGCCCGTGGAGCCCTTGCCCGTCTTGTTGCCATTGCCCATGGCCATGCCGAAGCTGGAATACATGTCGTCGATGAGGTTCCAGTAGTGACCGGTCTCCTCCCAGGTGTAGGTGTCGGGATTGGCCTCGACGATTTTCTTTTCGGCGGTGTACCAACCGGAGTAGGGCCATTTGACGTCGTTCTCGTGCGATCCGGACGTGTAGTCGGCGTTCCAGTTGATAGTGGCGATGTTCTCGCCGGCGGCCAGACCGTAGTCGCCACCTGCGTGGTTGAAGGTGTAGTACGAGTAGCAGGTGTTGATGGCGGCCTTGGCCATCAGCATGAGACCGACTTTGAGCTCACGGACGTTGTTGTCCTGGCGAAGCCCGTTGGTGGGGTCGAGATAGTCGAGGATGCGCTCCAGGCTCGTGCGCGAGAGGGGCGACTTCTCGTTCTCGGGGCCGGACACCAGCTCGTCGAACCAGCTGGGCTTCGTGCCGTAGGTCGAGGTGCCCTTGAGCATCTTCATGGCTTCGGCAGCCTGGTCGCGCTGGTCCTTGGTGAGCGACTCGTCGGCGCTCATGATCTCGAACAGGCCGATCATGCCCTGCTTGTTGATGGTGTCCTCGCTGGTCTTGGCGATATCGACCTTGGCTTGTGCGGCGGTGAGCTTGGCCTGGGCCGCGTCGACCTTGGCCTGAAGCGCGCTCTTGTTCTCGTTGGCCTTGACGGCGGCGTCGTAGGCGCTCTTGGCGTCGGTCGCGGTCTTGTCGGCGGCCTTGAGGGCGCTCTCGGAGTCGGTGTAGGCCTTGTTGGCGGCGACGTAGGTGCTCTGGGTGGAGGCGCACTGGTCGTCAGCCGCGGCCTTGGCCTTCTTGGCAGCGTCGAGCGTCGCCGTGGCCTCGCTCACGCGGGCCTCGTACTCCGAGGTCTTGCAGCCGGTGGCGGCTTCGAAGGCGTCCTTGGCGCTCGCATATGCGGCATCGGCGTTCGCCTTGGCGGTCTCTGCGGATGCCAGCTCGGACTTGGCAGAGGACACAGCGGCGTTGGCGGAGTCGAGCTCGGATTTGGCGGAGGACACGGCGGCGTTGGCGGAGTCGAGCGTCGCCTTGGCGGCGGCAGCGTCGGTCTTGGCGGAGTCATAGGCGGCCTGCGCCTCGCTCTTCTTGGCGAGGGCCTCCTCGTAGTCGTCCTGGGACGCGTCGACCTCGCCCAGCGCGTCGAGGTAGGACTTGTACTGCTCGGCCTTCACGAGCGCGTTGTCGTAGGCGGACTGAGCGGCGCTCTGGTCAGCGAGAGCCTGGTCGTAAGCAGACTGGGCGCTGCCCACGGCGGACTGGGCCGCATCGTAGGCGGAGGCGGCGCCGTCGTAGGCGGACTGGGCTTCATCGGCCGCGGACTTGGCGGCGTCGTATGCGCCCTTGGCCTCGGCGACCTTGGCCTCGAGCTCCTCGGAAGTGCAGCCGGCGATTTCATCGAAGGCCTTCTTGGCGGCCTTGTAGGCGGCGTCGGCGTTCTTCTTGGCGGCCTCGGCCTCGGTGCGGGCGGCCTCGGCCTCCTTCATGGCGGCGTAGGCGTCGTCACGGTTCTGGGTGGCCGTCTCGAGGTTCTTGTCGGCCTCCGCCTTGGCGCTCTCGGCCTCGGCTTTCTTGGCTGCGGCGGCGTCGGCGTCGGCCTGCGTCTTGCTCTCGACGTCCTTGGCCGCGTCGTAGTCGCTGGTGTCGGCGCCCTCGACGGCGTCCTTGGCGTCCTTCTCGGCGGCTGCAGCCTCGGCCTGCGCCTTCTTGGCAGTCTCGAGCTCGGCCTTGGCGGCATCGAGCTCCGCGTTGGCGCTCTCGATGTCGGCGGACGCCTTGGCCTGGTCGGCCTTGAGGCTCTCGATGGCGGCCATGGCGTCGGCGTAGTTGCTCTTGGCGGCAGCGGTCTGCTGCTCGTAGGTGCCCTGGGCGGTGCCGGCGGCCTCGGTCGCGGCGACGTCGGCGGCAGCCTTGTCGGCGGCAACGGAGTCGACGGCGGCCTGGGCCTCGTTCATCTCGGAGGCGGCGGCATCGGATGCGGCCTTGGCCTCGTCGGCGGACGCCTTGGCGTCGTCGACGTCGGCGGCGCTCACGGTGGTGAGCGAGGCCTCGATGGTGGAGTTGGAATCTGCGCTATCGGCGTCGCCGTCGGTGGCGGCAAGCGCGATGGCAGGTGCGAGCGGCTGCGCGATGAGGCCAGCGCTCACTGCGGTGATGACTGCCTTCTTGGCAGGGATCAACAGAGGATTCTTGTGTTTCATGGTTCGTAGTTCTCCTTTTCTGTGAAGCTCTGTTTTTGTCCGTTTTTCGAGGGTAGGGGGGGGGACGCTGGTGTCAACGTTTATTCGACGCGCGATCGACGGGGGGCGGGGCGTCCGTTTTGCTCTCGGCCCTCACGGGTCGTAGATAAACGGCCGTGACACCGGCGTTCGGCATGCGAGCGGACGCGGCTCGGGGTGTCGGTCCCTTAGGCCGTGGCGAGCTTGGCGACCTTGATGGCGTCGTACAGCATCTTGCCGCTCAGGGCGATCAGCACCGCCGCGGCGAAGAGGGAGAAGCCGCTTGCGGGGCCGAGCTCGACGCTCGTTCCGGCGATGGAGCTCACGAACGAGTTGTTTGCGAACTGGCCGGCGCCCGTGTTGATGACGTTGTTCTCGAGAAACCCGGTTGCCGCAAGCGAGAAGAACGCGGCCAGAAGCCCCTCGACGATCCCGCAGATGGAACGTGCCTTGGGCGAGCGCACGAAGACGAGCGTTCCGATGGAGACGAGCCCGGCCAGGGCGACCAGGCGCGTGTAGGCGCCGCCGTCTTGGTTGCTGAGGGCGAGGCCGCTATACGTGAAGGTCGAGCCGACGCCGCCCATCTCAAGCCAGACCATAAAGAGGGATGCCACGAGGAGCGCGCTTGCAGCAAGAGCGCCGATGAAGAACGGGTTCTTGAACTTGTGGTCGTTCAGGGCCTGCTGGGTGGCCGTGCTCACCTGATTGACCACGGCCGAGGCGTCGACGCTCGCGGCCGGAGCGGTGGCCTGCGGCTGCGGGGCGGGCGCGGGCTGCTGCGCATCGGTTGCGGCGCCCTGCGGGGCGTAGGCCGCGGCGGCGCCGCCCATGGCAGTGGGGGCCGGTGCGGGCTGGCTCGCGGTCAGGGCCGCTCCGCAGCCGCTGCAGAATTTGGAGTCGTCGGCGATCTGGGTTCCGCAGTTGGGGCAAAACATGGTGGGTTCCTTCCTTTTGGCGCTCGGTGCGCTTCCTTTCGACGACCCAAATACTAGGATTCTCAAAAACGCCGAAACAGTGTTTTTGAACCAGTGAAAAAAATGAAAGGCTTCTGGTTTCGAGGGAAGGTTCGCCACGTTGCGGCCACAATCTGCGCATAGGCTCAGCCTCAACTATCTGCTTAGCCCCGTGGAGGGGTAAACAGCGCCAAAACGCGCCGGTTCGCAAAAATAAACGCGCCGTGTGGGCTGCTCTTTTGCGGCGCGCTCGCGGGCATGCCGTAGAATCGCCTTGCAAGCGGCGAACGGTCGCAGGTGAGAGAGACGGGAGCGAGCCATGGCTGATACGTGGACGGTGCGAAGCTGCCTCGATTGGACGAGAGACTATCTGGCAAAGCACGGCGAGGAGAGACCCGGCCTGGCGGCCGAGTGGCTGCTCTGTGCGGCGACCGATATGGACTCGCGGACGACCCTCTATATGAGCTTTGACCGGCCGCTCACCGAGGGCGAGCTCGACGTGATGCACAAGGGTGTCGTTCGCCGCGCCAAGGGGGAGCCCCTGCAGTACATAACCGGCAGCACGCAGTTCAGGACCATCAACGTGCTCTGCGCGCCCGGCGTGCTGATCCCGCGGCCCGAGACCGAGCTTTTGGTTGAGGACGTTCTGGACCACCTCGACTCCGAAGTTCTCGGCAGCGGCACAGCTGCGCGCTCGCGCGCGCAGCTGCCATGGAACGCCGAGGTGGAGGCCGCCCTCGAGGACGAGCGCAAGGAGGCGGCCGAGCGCGCCGCCGCCGAGAAGAGGGCCGCTGCGGGCGTAACTGCCGCGCAGGAGGCCCAAGCCGGGCCGGATGTCATGGGTGCGCGGGCGTATGCCGCCGAGCTCGCCGACCGCGAGGAGGACGCTCGGGCCTACGAGGCCGCGGTGGACGCGGCCGCCGACGACGCGGCGGCGCAGGAGGCCGCCGGCTCCGAGGCCGGGCAGGCGCCCGAGCCCGAGGAACCCGCGTGTGCCCGCGTGCTCGAGGTGGGCTGCGGCACAGGCTGCATCTCGCTCTCGATCGCGACGGAGCGCGCGGGGCGCGTGTTCTGCTACGCGACGGACATCGAGCCGCGGGCCATCGCACTCGCCGAGAAGAACCGTGCGGCGCTCGGCCTGAGCGAGAGCGAGGTCGTGCTGAGCCTCACCAATCTGGTCTCGTCGGTTCCGCGGAGCGAATGGGGGACCTTTGATGTTCTGGTCTCCAACCCGCCCTACATTCCCACCAAGGTCATGGGCGAGCTCCCGAGCGAGGTCGCCGACTTTGAGCCTTCCTTGGCGCTCGACGGCGGAAACGACGGGCTCGACATCTACCGGCGCCTCGTGAACGCGGCGCCCCACATGCTCAAGCCGGGCGGTCTTTTTGCCTGCGAGCTCTTTGAGGGCGCCTGCGAGGCCGCGGCCGAGCTCTGCCGCAACGCCGGCTTCGACGACGTGCGGATCGTGGACGACCTCGCAGGCCGCCAACGCATAGTCCGAGCCCAGGTGCCCCAAGCGGAGTAGACTCGCTAAAACTGTTAAATCGAATAACAAAAACTATGAACTAGTTTATAGTTAGGACGATTGAAAGAGGTCGCCATGCAACCTCCTACCTTTCGAGAGATCATCGCGCTCCTGCGACGGGACGGCTTTGTAAGGGTCTCGCAGGTCGGGAGCCATGCCAAGTTCGTGCGCGGCGAGCGCGTGGTCATCGTGAACGGTCGGGGAGGGGCGCGTCCCAAAAAGGGGACGTGGGCGAACATCCGGCGCCAGGCGGGCTGGGGAGCGTAAGGGAGAGGCATATGCATCGCTTTATGTATGACTGCGTGGTCACCAAAGAGGACGACGGCTATTGCGCGAGCTTTCCCCAGCTGCCGGGCTGCCATGCAGACGGCGACACGCGAGCTGAGGCGATCGAGAACGCGTCGGAGGCGCTCGAGGCCTATGTTGCGGACGCGGTCAACGGGGGAGAGGCCATGCCTGCCTACGAGCGCTCTGCGGAGGTCCTTGCGATCTCGGTCGAGATGGGTGAGCAGAAGGCGGCCCGGGCCGCGTGCCGCACGTTCAAGGATGCCGCGCTCGATCTTTCGGTTGCGCCCTCGCGCGTCACGGCCCTCGTAAAGGCGGGCAAGCTCGACGTCGTGCTCGTGGACGGGCGTCGCATGATCACGATCGAGAGCATCGAGCGCTACATAGTCAACGGCCGCAATTCCGGCCGCCCCAAGAAATTCGTCGCCCTGGTCTAGGGGCGCGAACGGCGGCGATAAGCCAAAAACGCAAGCGAGGCTAATTTGTAGGTTGATATATACGGCGAGACTTCTATAATAGAAGGAGAAACGTATTTTGACTGCTCCACATCGATATAAAGTCGTGCTTGATTACATCGAGCCTTGGCTCGATGGGCAGGACGAGACAACGTTGCGCGCTCTGTACGCGGATCTCTTGATGCTTGAGGCGGAGGGCCCGGCTCTTGGTCGCCCGCTCGTCGACAGAATCAAGGGCTCCAGGTACCACAATCTCAAGGAGCTGCGTGCGACGTCGGATGGCAAGTCGACGATACGGATTCTATTTGCGTTCGACCCCAAGAGGGAAGCGATCATGCTTCTGGCTGGCAACAAGGCCTCGGGAAAGTCGTCTAGGGTCAAATGGGCTCGCTGGTATGCGGTGAACATCCCCAAGGCCGAACGCGTGTACAGGGACCATCTGAGGAGGCTTGGGTTAGATGGAGCTTCATGAGTATATGAGCGCGCGCGGGATCGACGAGAACTCGATCGGCGCCGAGCGCGAGCGGACGCGCGAGCGCATCGAGGCCTATAGGCTCTCGCAGATTCGCAAGGGCAAGGAGCTCACGCAGGCGACCGTTGCAAAGTCGATGGGCGTTTCGCAAAAACGCGTGTCCGAAATCGAGCACGGCGAGCTCGGGTCCATGAGGCTCGACACCCTCGGTCGCTATGCCGAGAGCCTGGGCGGAAGGCTCGTGGCGAGCATCGAGTTCCCCGACAGGACGGTGACGCTCGCGCGATAGCGGGCGCTGCAATCCAACTGTCATACGCGGCGTAACCGTTTGTCCACATTTGGGGACCTTCGCCGATTCCTCGTGCCGTTCGCCGCACGGCTGCGGGCATGCGCTCGCGCACCGCTCCTTCGTGAGAAAATGCCTTGCAGAAAATGCGACCGGCTAACGACGAGAGAGGGGCGCTGCAAGCGCGATGCTGACGGTTTACAAGGTCAAAGAGGGCATGAACGAGCCTCATGAGCTGGCCGTTCGCGGCGCGGCGCACGTGCTGCGCGAGGGGGGCCTCGCCCTCATCCCCACCGAAACCGTCTATGGCCTCGCCGTTGCCGTCTCGGCCTTTGCCGAGGAGGGCCCTTGGGGCGCTGCCTCGGCCACGCCCACGTGGGAGCGCGACGGCGAGGTGACGGTCAACGGCGCTGCCGTCCCCGCCCTGGGGAGCGGCTACCGCCGCATCTTCACGCTCAAGCATCGCGAGGTCACCCAAACCGTTGCCTGGCTCGTGGCCGGCGAGGAGGACCTCGATACCTTGGGGCAAGACGTGGACCCGCGCGCCCATGTGCTCGCGCGTGCGTTCTGGCCCGGCGCTCTCACCATCGTCGTCAAGGCCGCGCCGTGCGTGCCCGCGTTCATGTGCGAGGCCGACGGCACCGTGGCCCTGCGCGCGAGCGCCTCGCCGGTCGTCTCTGCGCTCATCAAAGAGTGCAAGAGCCCGCTCGCCTGCACGAGCGCGAACAGCCACGGGCTGCCCGCGCCGGCCTCGTTCGCTAGCGTGGAGGAGCGCGTGCTCGGCGGCGTCGACATCGCGATCGACGCGGGCGAGACCCCCTGTCGCGACGCCTCGACGATCGTCTCGTTCGTCCACGGCGAGCTCGAGGTCATCCGCGAGGGCGCGCTTCCCGCGGCAAAGATCCGCGCGGCGCTCGCCGGCGAGCCCGGCTGCGGCGGTGGCGCCGCCATCCAAACCGATACTCATCTGCACCGATAGATAAGGGGCGATCATGGTACTCAGCATCAAGGACCTTGGAATCTCCGACGGCGCCCCCTCCTTCGGCGGCTCCTACATCATGGCGCTCGACTGCGGCACCACCTCGGTGCGCGCCGTGATCATCGACGAGTACGGCTGCATCGTCTCGCAGGCGCAGCGCTCCCTCAAGATGTTCCACCCCGAGGCCGACTGGGTCGAGCAGGACCCCATGGAGATCTTGGCCTCGCTGATCTCGGTCATCGCCGAGGTGCAGTTCAGGAGCGGTATCCATTCCGACCGCATCGCCGCCGTGGGTATCTCCAACCAGCGCGAGACCACGGTCGTGTGGGACCGCACGAGCGGCCAGCCCATCTACAACGCCATCGGCTGGCAGTGCCGCCGCACCACACCGATCGTGGAGCGGATTTTTGCCGAGGGCAAGGGCGAGGTCGTGCGCAAGAAGACCGGCCTTACGCCCGACCCGTACTACTCGGCCACCAAGATCAAGTGGATCCTCGACAACGTGGAGGGCGCCCGCGAGGCCGCGGCCGAGGGCCAGCTCATGTTCGGCACGATCGACACCTGGCTCGTCTACAACCTCACGGCGGGCGAGGTCTACGCCACCGACTACACCAACGCCAGCCGCACCATGCTCTTCAACATCCACACCCTGGAGTGGGACGACGAGCTGCTGAGCGCGCTCGAGATTCCGCGCAGCATGATGCCTGAGGTCCGCTGGAGTTCCGGCGAGTTCGGCCGCATCTCGAGCGAGATCATGACGCACCGCCCGCCGATCATGGGCGTTGCGGGCGACCAGCAGGCCTCGCTCTTCGGCCACTGCTGCTTTGAGCCCGGCCAGGCCAAGAACACCTACGGCACCGGCTGCTTCATGCTCATGAACACGGGTTCCGAGATCGTCGACTCCGGGCAGGGGCTCGTCTCGACCATCGGAATCGCCGAGGGCGGCGAGCTGAGCTACGCGCTCGAGGGCTCCATCTTCCACGCGGGCTCGCTCATCAATTGGCTGCGCGACGGGCTCGGGATCATCTCGAGCGCGTCCGAGACGACCGAGATCGCGCGCTCGGCGCCGGCCGATTCGGGCTGCTACCTGGTGCCGGCGTTCAGCGGCCTGGGCGCACCCTGGTGGGATCCCGGCGCGCGCGGCATGATCTGCGGCCTCACCGTGTCGTCCGACCGGGCGAGCATCGTGCGCGCCGCCTGCGAGGCCATCGCCTACCAGGCGCACGACGTGCTGCGCGCCATGGAGGCCGATGCCGGCGTCAAGCTCGAGACCCTGGCCGTGGACGGCGGCGTCTCGCGCAACGACTTCATCATGCAGTTCCAGTCCGACCTGCTCGGGATCCCCGTCGTCCGGGCCGACGCGGTAGAGACCACGGCGCTCGGCGCGGCGTACCTGGCGGGCCTGGCCGTGGGTTACTGGGAAGACCGCGAGGAGCTTGAGCAGAACATCGGCAGCGCCAAGGTGTTCTGGCCCTCGGCCGACACCGACCGCGTGCGCAGGTCGCTCTCGGGCTGGCACGCGGCCGTGGAGCGCTGCAGCCCAACGGTTGCCGCCGCCCGCGCCGCCCGCTAGGCGCTCAGAATCCAAAGGCACTTGCAGATGCCCTGCGTCGCTCTTCGTGGCGCAGGGCATGCTCTTGCCGCGCGCGCGGATCGGGTGGGTCAATCGGTTTTTCGCGCTCGATCTGCGGAACATCGAGCGAGGCAGGCAACGGGCCATGCAACGGCCCGCCGGTTGCAACGTGCGGCGGCTCCATAGCGGGCTCGCGCGCGGGGGAGGGCCGCTCGCTCGGGTGCAAACTCTCCACAACTTCTGCTTCTTTCTTGAAGCGTTTTAACCATGCTAAAACGCTTGATAACAACCCCTCGTGCCCAGAAAGCCTACCCGTTCTACCAGGCATTTTCACGAAACGCACGGCCAGTTCAGAGAAAATGGACAAATGTGTAATTACTAATTAAATCTTGTTGCCTTTTTCCTGAATCGACCTACAATGAGTCGCAATGTTTGCGGTGCCTAATTTGTTGGGTCCGAAGAGGAAAAAGGGGGCGACCCGTGGAACTCGCAGGCACGATCCCGTTCGTGATAGCCGGCGTCGCCGCGGGGGCAGTCGCCTTCGCCCCGTTCTTTTTCGTCCTCAGGCCCGTCTTGGACGGCAAGCAGAATGCAGACATGCTCAAGGGCATGGTGAGCCTCGCGGTCTCGGCGATCGCGCTGCTCGCGTTCACCTTGGTCGTGTATGCAGTGTTCGGTGTGGCGTTCCAGATGTTCCTTCTGGGCGAGGCCGTCGGGTTCACGGGCTGCATGCTCGCGTTCACCGCGGTGCTCCTCAAGGTTCTCGGGAACTCCCGGTAAGTCGAAAGGTAAGACGTGGATATTTTCGATAAGCTCCCAGATGAGATCAATCATCTGGTCAGCGAGTTCACCTCCACCCCGGTTGCTGGTGATCTGAACTGCGGCATCACGCAGTACTCGTTCTGGCTGATCGTCTCCACCGTCGTGCTCCTCCTCTTGCTCTTCGCCTTCATGAAGAAGCAGACCCTGGTTCCCAAGGGCTTCTTCGTCAACGGCTTCGAGTATCTGATCGAGTACGTCGAGAACGACATCGGCAAGGGCGTCGTGGGCGAGAACTGGAAGAAGCACTTCCCGTTCCTCTGCGCGCTGTTCCTGTTCATCCTCACGAACAACGTCATCGGCCTGATCCCGGGCATGAAGCCCGGCACCGGCGCCATCGGCTCCACGGCCGCGCTCGCGCTGTTCGCGTTCGTCTACTTCATCTACTACGGATGCAAGGCGCGCGGCGTGTTCGGGTACATCAAGAGCCTCGCCCCCGCGGGCGTCGGCTTCCCGATGAACCTGCTCGTGTGGGTCGTCGAGGTCTTCTCGACCATCCTGCGCCTCATCACGCTGGCCGTCCGTCTGTTCTGCAACATGTTCGCCGGCCACGTGGTCATGGGCTCGTTCGCCATCATGGCCACGCTCTTTGCCCAGCCGCTTCTGGAGTCCGTCACCGCCGCCCATGTGGCCGGTGCGCTCCCGTCCATCGCATGGCTCGCCATCCTCATCCTGATCTACGCGATCGAGATGGTCGTCGGCGCCATCCAGGCCTACGTGTTCACGGTTCTTACCGCCGTGTACATCTCCGAGGCGGAGGAGGTCGCCGAGGAGTAGCCCCCGGCACCAGGTAAGCGCGCTATTCGTGCAACCGCGCGACCCGCACCCACGGAGTCGCGCAGTTAAATAAGTTGTTTATCATGCGCCAAGAAGGCGTACGACAAAGGAGGAATCGTGGGAGTTATCGGTTACGGTCTCGGTGTTATCGGTGCAGGCCTCGCTATCGGCCTTTCCGCTCTGGGCGCTACGGGCGCCATGGCGCGTCAGCCTGAGGTTCAGGGCCGCGTGTTCACCGTCTTCATCATGGGCTCCGCCTTCGGCGAGGCTCTGGCTCTGATCGGCTTCGTCGTCGCGCTGATCGTCAAATAGCTCCGGAGACACAGCTATGAAACTTTCTACCAACAAGAGCTCGCTCGCGATCGCCATGGTCGCCGCCGCTCAGCTCGTGCCGGCAGCCGCCTTCGCCGAAGAGGCAGCGGGCGCCGACATCCTGATCCCCAAGATGGCGGAGTTCGTTCCCGCGTTCATCGCCTTCGTGATCATCTGGGTCGTTCTCGCCAAGGTCGCGCTTCCGGGCATCATGAAGACCATGGACGAGCGCGGCAAGAAGATCGAGGAGTCCCTCAACGAGGCCGAGAAGACCAAGCAGGAGGCCATCGCCAAGCGCTCCGAGTCCGACTCGCTCATCACCGACGCCCGTCGCCAGGCTTCCGAGATCGTTCTCGAGGCCCGCAAGGACGCCGAGGCCGAGCGCGCCCGCATCGTCGAGGCCGCCCACAAGGAGGCCGAGGACATCATCGCCAAGGCCCAGTCCACGGCTGCCGACGAGCGCAAGTCCATCTACGCCGGCGCCGCCAGCTCCATCGCGGACCTCTCGGTCTCGGTCGCTTCCAAGATCGTCGGCGAGGCCCTCTCCGACGAGGCCGAGCAGAAGAAGCTCATCGAGCGCTACATCAAGGAAGCAGGTAGCCTGAATGCCGAGTAGCCGCTACGAGGACAAGGTTCTCGAGACCTGCGCGCGCTCCCTCATGGAAGCCGCCAAGGCCGAGGGCCGCGTGTTCGACGACCTCAGCCGACTCGAGGCGCTTGCCGGCGCCTCGTCCGAGCTCATGAGCGTCATCGACACCCTGTCCAAGCGCGACCAGCTCGATCTTCTCCCCAAGGTGGCGGCCGTCTTCAAGGCCATCGCCGAGGAGGACGAGGACGTCGTCGGCGTGACCGTTACCACGGCCGTCGCACTCGACGACGAGCTGCGTCAAGCCATTACCGCCAAGTGCGAGAAGGATTTTGGCCGCAAGGTGTTCCTCATCGAGCAGGTCGACCCTTCCATCATCGGAGGCATCGTGCTCGAGGCCCGCGGCGAGCGTCGCGACATCTCTGTCAAGACGCAGCTGCGCGTCGCGCGCGATACCCTCGCAACCCCGATTCACCCAAACGGAGGTGAAGCCTAATGTCCGAAACCCTCAATGCCGCAAACATCGCCGAATTGCTGCAGCAGAAGCTCGACGGCCTCTCTGCCACGGTCGATACGCATGAGGTTTCCCGAGTCGACGAGGTCGGCGACGGCATCGCGCGCGTCTCGGGACTTAAGAGCGCCATGTCGGGCGAGCTTCTGGAGTTCAAGAGCGGCGAGACCGGCGAGACCGTCTACGGCCTTGCCCAGAACCTCGACCGCGACGAGGTCGGTGCCGTTCTGTTCGGCGCCGTCGAGTCCATCAAGGAAGGCGACGAGTGCCGCACCACCGGGCGCATCATGGATATCCCCGTGAGCCGCGCCATGCTCGGCCGCGTCGTGAACCCGCTCGGCCAGCCCATCGACGGCCTCGGCGAGATCCACGCCACCCATAGGCGCCCGATCGAGTTCAAGGCCCCCGGCGTCATCGACCGCACCCCCGTGTGCGAGCCGGTGCAGACCGGTCTTCTCGCCGTCGACTCGATGGTGCCCATCGGCCGCGGCCAGCGTGAGCTCATCATCGGCGACCGCCAGACCGGCAAGACCGCCATCGCCATCGACGCCATCATCAACCAGCACGGCAAGGACATGGTCTGCATCTACGTGGCCATCGGCCAGAAGGCCTCCACGGTCGCGCACATCCGCGAGTCTCTCGCCCAGCACGGCGCGCTCGACTACACGATCATCGTCTCGGCCACCGCTGCCGACTCGGCGCCGATGCAGTACATCGCGCCCATGGCCGGCGCCGCTATCGGCGAGTTCTTCATGTACAACGGCGAGGACGGCAAGCCCGCCTCCGCCGAGAACCCCGGCGGCCACGTGCTCGTGATCTACGACGACCTCTCCAAGCAGGCCGTCGCCTACCGTCAGATGTCGCTTACGCTGCACCGTCCGCCCGGACGCGAGGCCTACCCCGGCGACATCTTCTACCTGCACTCCCGCCTGCTCGAGCGCGCGGTCAAGCTCTCGCGCGAGAACGGCTACGGCTCCATGACGGCCCTGCCGATCATCGAGACCCAGGACGGCGACGTCTCGGCCTACATTCCGACCAACGTGATTTCGATTACCGACGGTCAGATCTACCTGCAGTCCGAGCTGTTCTTCCAGGGCCAGCGCCCGGCAGTCGACGTCGGCATCTCGGTGTCGCGCGTCGGCGGCGACGCCCAGACCAAGGCCATGAAGCAGGTCGCCGGCAACCTTCGCCTCGACCTTGCCTCGTACCAGGAGCTCGCCGGCTTCACCCAGTTCGGCTCCGACCTCGACGAGGCCACCCAGAAGCAGCTGACCCACGGCGCCCGCATGACCGAGCTCCTCAAGCAGCCGCGCTTCAAGCCATTCACGGTGGGCGAGCAGATCGCCGCGATCTTTGCCGGTAACGAGGGCTTCCTCGACGACCTCGAGCTCTCCGAGGTGCTCGACTTCCGTGCCGAGTTCCTCGAGTTCATGAACAACAGCCATGCCACGCTGCTCGACAAGCTCCCCGCCCAGAAGATGAGCGACGAGACCCAGGCCGAGCTCAAGCGCGTCACCGCCGAGTTCAAAGAGCAGTTCGTCGCCAAGCATCACGCTGATGCCCCGGCGAGCGAGGAGAACTAGGTCTTATGGCTAACCTTCGCGACATCAAGAAGCGAATCAACTCGGTTACCAC
Source organism: bacterium (assembly GCA_963611895.1). Classification (GTDB taxonomy): domain Bacteria; phylum Actinomycetota; class Coriobacteriia; order Coriobacteriales; family Coriobacteriaceae; genus Collinsella. The sequence goes on along the minus strand of CAVDTO010000004.1, from coordinate 10,161 downwards.
GACCAAGCAGATCACGCGCACGATGGAGATGGTCTCCACGGCCAAGATCCGTCACGCGCTGGAACGCGAGAAGCAGGCCGAGCCCTACAAGGAGGCGCTCACCGACGTCATGCTGACGGTCGCGGGCGACGCCTCCTGCTCGGGCACCGATCCGATGCTCCAGAAGCACGAGACCTTCAAGAACGGTCTCATCATCGTTCTGAACTCGGATCGCGGCCTTGCCGGCGGATTCAACGTCACGGTCGAGCGCGAGGCCGAGAAGCTCGCTCGCTCCTGGGAGCGCGAGGGCATCGGCTGCCAGCTCATCACGTGCGGGCGCAAGGCCTCCACGTACTTCCGCGACAACCCGAACCTCGTCATGCATTTCGAGGGCGCATCGGCCGATCCGGACTTTGAGCAGGCGCGCATGATCGCGAGCCATATCTGCGAGGCGTACGTCTCCGGCGAGATCGACCGCGTCGAGCTGATCTACCATCACGCTCGCAACCGCGTCGACCAGGAGATGCGCGTGGAGCACCTGTTGCCGCTCGACCCCAGCATGATCGCCATGGCCCACGGCCCGCGCAAGAACGAGTCCGATGCCCCCAAGCGCATCTCGTCTTCGTTCGAGTTCGTGCCCTCTGCCGAGCACGTCCTCGGCAAGCTCGTGCCGAGCTACGTCCTGACGGTCGTCTACCAGGCCCTGATCGATTCGGCGGCCGCCGAGCAGGGTGCGCGCCGCAAGGCCATGCACTCCGCCACCGAGAGCGCCACCGAGATCATCTCGACCCTTACCCGCACGTATAGTCGCGTGCGCCAGGCTTCGATCACCACCGAGATCAACGAGATCGTTGGCGGAGCCTCAGCATTGGAGGAAAACTAATGGCAGAAACCACCGTAAAGCAGGCGGTCGAGGAAGCCACCACCAAGCAGACTGCTGGCGAGGGACGCATCGTCCGCGTCATCGGTCCTGTCGTCGACGTCAAGTTCGACGATCAGGTGCCCTCGATCTACAACGCTCTCACGGTCGAGGCGGACTCGCCCATCGGCCATCTGAGCACCATCCTCGAGGTTGAGAGCCAGCTTCCGGGCGGCGTCGTCCGCACGGTCGCCATGTCCTCGACCGACGGTTTCCAGCGCGGCATGGTCGCGGTGGACACCGGCGAACCCATGAAGATGCCCGTCGGCCAGCAGACGCTCGGTCGCATCTGGAACGTCATGGGCAAGCCCGTCGACGGCAAGGAGATGCCCGAGGTCGATGAGTACTATCCCATCCACCATCCGGCGCCTCGCTTCGACGAGCTCACCACCCAGACCGAGATCTTCGAGACCGGCATCAAGGCCGTCGACCTGCTCGAGCCCTACATCCGCGGCGGCAAGACGGGCCTCTTCGGCGGCGCAGGCGTCGGCAAGACGGTTCTGATCCAGGAGCTCATCAACAACCTCGCCCAGGAGCACGGCGGCACCTCGGTGTTCACCGGCGTTGGCGAGCGCACCCGCGAGGGCACCGACCTCTACCTCGAGATGAGCGAGTCGGGCGTTATCGACAAGACCTGCTTGGTCTACGGTCAGATGAACGAGCCCCCCGGAGCCCGTATGCGCATCGGTCTGGCCGGCCTGACCACCGCCGAGTACTTCCGTGACCGCGGCCAGGACGTGCTGCTGTTCATCGACAACATCTTCCGCTTCTCGCAGGCCGGCTCCGAGGTCTCCGCACTTCTCGGCCGCATGCCGTCCGCCGTCGGCTACCAGCCCACGCTGGCAACCGAGATGGGCGACCTGCAGGAGCGCATCACCTCCACCAAGACGGGTTCCATCACCTCCGTCCAGGCCGTCTACGTTCCCGCCGACGACCTGACCGACCCGGCGCCCGCCACCACGTTCACGCACCTCGACGCCACCACGGTTCTCTCGCGTAGCATCTCGTCGCTCGGCCTGTTCCCGGCTATCGACCCGCTCGCGTCGTCCTCCGACGCTCTCGATCCCTCGATCGTCGGCGAGGAGCACTACCGCGTGGCCGTCAAGGTACAGGAGATCCTCCAGGAGTACTCCGACCTTCAGGACATCATCGCCATTCTCGGTATGGACGAGCTTTCCGAGGAGCAGCGCCTCACGGTCAACCGCGCCCGTAAGATCCAGCAGTTCCTCTCGCAGTCGTTCCACGTCGCCGAGAAGTTCACCGGCAACCCCGGCGTCTACGTGCGCATCGAGGACACCGTCCGCTCCTTCGCCGAGATCATCGACGGCAAGGCCGACGACCTGCCCGAGCAGGCCTTCCGCTACGCCGGCACGATCGACGACGTGCGTGAGCGCGTGCGCAAGATGGAGGAGAAGTAAGCCATGCAGATCCGCATCGTTTGCCCGGAGAGCTGCGCCTACGAGGGCGAGGCCGCGTTCGTCTCGATTCCGTCGACCGACGGCGAGTTCGGCGTGCTCCCGCACCACGCGAGCGAGATCTGCACGATCGAACCCGGCTACGTCAAGGTGTGCGACACCGCCATGGGCTCCTGCGACCATACCTTTGCGGTCAGCGGCGGCTACGCCCAGGTGGCCGACGACGTCGTGATCGTCATCGCCGAACGCGCCTGCGACCTGGCCACGGTCGATCCGCAAAAGCTTAAAGCCGAGATTCAAGGTTTTGAAGAACAGCTGGGTAATTTGTCGGAAGACGATGCACGCCGTGCGTACCTCTATAATGAAATCGCATGGTGTAAGCTCAAGCTTGCAGAGTAGCTCGCACATACGCGCGCTCAACATTGCGTAACGCATCATGCCCGGGGCCTCACCGCCCCGGGCTTTCTTTTTGAAAGGGTCGATTTTGGAAATCATCCGCGTTGAAGGCGGGCATGCGATCAGCGGAAAGGTGCAGGTCGCGGGCGCCAAGAACTCCGCGCTCAAGCTCATGGCCGCAACGATCCTCGCTCCCGGCACGACGGTGCTCGAGAACGTGCCCAACATCTCCGACGTCCACGTGATGGGCAAGGTGCTCAAGGGGCTCGGCGCCACCATCGAGGTCCGCGACGAGCACACCCTCGCCATCGACACGTCTTCCATCGATTCGTGGGAGGCCCCCTACGAGCTCGTGGCCAAGATGCGCGCCTCCACGGCCGTCATGGGCCCGCTCTTCGGGCGCTTCGGCCGCGCCAAGATCGCCATGCCCGGCGGCTGCAACCTCGGCGCGCGCAAGATCGACATGCACATCCTCGGGCTCGAGGCCCTCGGCGTCGAGTTCGATACCGCCCACGGCTACATCAACGGCAAGGCGCCGGAGGGCCTCACGGGCACCACGGTCACGCTCGAGTTCGCCTCGGTGGGCGCCACCGAGAACCTCATCATGGCCGCCGTGCGCGCCAAGGGCACCACGACGATCGACAACGCGGCCCGCGAGCCCGAGATCGTCGACCTCGCCAACATGCTCAACGAGATGGGCGCCAAGATCGTCGGCGCCGGCACCCCGGTCGTCGAGATCGAGGGCGTCGAGGAGCTCCACCCCGTCACGCACCGCGTGGTGGGCGACCGCATCGAGGCCGGCACGTTCATCGTGGCGGGCGCGCTCGCGGCCGATGACGAGGGCGTCGAGGTCTGCGGGTTCAACCCCATCCACCTCGGCATGGTCATCAAGAAGCTCGAGCTCATGGGCGTGCGCGTCGAGCGCACCGAGAGCGGCGTGCGCGTGTTCCGCGCCGAGAGCCTCAAGCCCGTCGACATCCAGACCCTCCCGTTCCCCGGGTTCCCCACCGACATGCAGCCGCAGGTCATGACGCTTTCCGCGCTGGCCGAGGGCAGCTCGGTGATCACCGAGAACATCTTCGAGAACCGCTTCATGTTCGCATCCGAGCTGGTGCGCATGGGCGCCGACATCCGCATCGAGAGCCACCACGCCATGATCCACGGCGTCAAGGGCTTCTCGGGCGCCCAGGTGACCTCGCCCGATCTGCGCGGCGGTGCCGCCCTGGTCGTGGCCGGCCTCGTCGCCGAGGGCACCACGGAGGTCTCAGCCGTCCACCACATCAAGCGCGGATACGAGCGTTTCGTCGAGAAATTGCAGGACCTTGGAGCCGTCGTGGAGCACGCGACCGTTCCCGACCCCATCGAGGACTAGCGCAGGTACATCATGTTCAACAAAAAACCGGTCAAACAGACGCGAAGGACCTCGGCCGCCACGAGCAGCCGCATCTACAGCCGCGACAACGTGAGCCGCTACTCCGAGCGCGCGCGTCAGCGCAACCGCGGCCGCCGCATCAAGCACATCGTGCTCGGCGTGGTCGTGGGCGTGCTCGTCTGCGGCACGGCTGCGGCCGGCCTCTGGCTCGCCAACGTCACGAGCAAGATGCACAACGGCGAGGTCATCACCACCGACCTGCTCGCCAACCTTGCGGATTCCGACGTGAGCAAGGAGCCGTTCTATATCCTGCTGCTCGGCACCGACGGCCGCCCGGGCGAGGAGAGCTACCGCTCCGACTCGATCATCCTCGCGCGCATCGACCCCACCGAGAAGCAGGCCACGCTCATCTCGATCCCGCGCGACACCAAGGTCACCTACAAGGGCTCCACGGTCAAGATCAACGCCGCGCACGCGAGCGACGGCGCCGAGGGCATGGTCGACGCCGTCAACCAGCTGTGCTTTGACGGCGAGCAGAAGATCTCGCACTACGCTGAGGTCAACTTCGACGGCATGAAGACCCTCATCGACTCCGTGGGCGGCATCGACATCTACGTGCCCGAGGGCGACGGTGTCAACGACGACGAGGCCGGCCCGGTCGAGATCAAGCCCGGCCAGCAGCACATGGACGGCGAGGCCGCGCTGACCTTCAGTCGCGCGCGCCACCAGTTCGCCGACGGCGACTACACGCGCATGCGCCACCAGCGCATGGTGCTCGGCGCACTCGCCAAGCAGATCCTCAACAACTTCGACCCCACCAAGGTCGTCGGCCTCATCAACTCGCTTTCCGACATGATCATCACCGATCTTGAGCCCTCCGACATCGTCTCGATCATCAACTCCATGCGCGGCATGGATGTCGACAAGATGTACACGGCGAACCTCCCCTCGTGGGCGGGCGAGGACACCTACATCAACGGTCAGAGCTACGTGTTCGTGTACGAGGACGACCTCAAGGAGATGATGGCCCGCGTCGACGCCGGCGAGGATCCCGAGGGCCCGCAGACCATGGGCAAGTCCACCGGCACGAGCAGCACCGTCGAGGACCTCTACAACAACAGCAACACCGACTGGTCGAACGGCACCGCAAAGACGAGCGGGTCGAGCAGCGACGACGAGGAGAGTTCCGACTCGAGCTCGAGCTAGCGCCCTGCGCGGGAGCCGCCTACGGTTCGCGTGCGCGCACAACGCATAAACAAAGGAAGCCCGGCAGCTCAGATGAACTGCCGGGCTTCCTGTTTTCTCGGGCTGGGTCGCGGCTTGCGTCGCAAGGAACCTCTTGTTGTCATGGCGTT
>CAVDTO010000004.1:0-4715 GCA_963611895.1 bacterium | reverse complement strand
ATCCTAACCCATCCCTACGTCTCTCTTCTTTCGACAGGGCGGACCGTCAAAACGACCTCGATGATCTTCGGGCATGTTTAGGGGCATCGCCGTGTAAGTTAGATCCAGCGGCATGGATCCGAGGCGACCGAGTGTCTCGCCGCCGCCGCGCTGATGGGGCGACGGCGCCTAGAGGACATTCCGTCAGGGAGTTCGCGCGCCCTTTACGCGAAGCGCGCGACGAGCTCCTGCAGCACGTCGACCATCTTCACGAGCGAGCTCACCGGAATGAACTCGTTCACGCCGTGGTAGCAGTAGCCACCGGTGCCCAGGTTGGGGCAAGGCAGCCCGCGGAACGAGAGCTGCGCGCCGTCGGTGCCGCCGCGGATGGGCAGCTCGCGTGGCTCAATGCCCACGGCACGATGGGCCTCCTTGGCCACCTCGATGAGCTCCGGGTAGGCGGCAACGATCTCGCCCATGTTGCGGTACTGCTGCTTGACCTCAACGTGCACGCACTCGGCGCCCTCCTCAGCGTTCACGAATGCGGCCGCGCGTTCCATGAGGTCGAGCTTGGCCTGGAACTTGTTGGCGTCAAAATCGCGCACGATGTAGCGGGCGGTTGCATGGTCGACCGTGCCCGAGACCCCGATGTTGTGGATGAACCCCTCGTAGCCCTCGGTGTACTCGGGGCGCTCGTTTTGGGGGAGCAGCGCGTGGAAGCGCGTGAACAGGTTGACCGCGTTGACCATGCGGCCCTTGGCGTCGCCGGGGTGGATGGAGTAGCCGGTAAAGCTCACGGTCGCGTCGGCCGCGTTGAAGCACTCCCACTCGAGCTCGCCGATGGGTCCGCCGTCCACGGTGTAGGCGTATGTGCAGCCAAAGGCCTCGATGTCGAGCAGCTCCGCGCCGTGGCCGATCTCCTCGTCGGGGCAAAAGCAGATGCCGAGCGCAGGGTGGGGGAGCTCGGGATTCTCGAGCAGGCGGCGCACGAGGGCCATGATCTCGGCCACGCCGGCCTTGTCGTCGGCGCCGAGCAGGGTGGTGCCGTCGGTGACCACGAGGTCCTCGCCCTCGACGTCGGCGAGCTCCGGCAGCTTGGCCGGGCTCATCGAGACGTCCTTGCCCTCAACGGTCCCGCACACGAGGTCGCCGCCCTCGTAGCGCACGATGTGCGGCTTCACGCCCGCACCGGGCGCGACCTCCGTGGTGTCGAGGTGCGCGATCAGCCCGAGCGCGGGGCGCTCCTCGGCGCCGGCGCTCGCCGGAACGCGGGCCGTCACGTAGCAGTGCTCGCTCACGGCCACGTCCGCGGCCCCGAGCTCGCGCAGCTCGTCGGCGAGCATGTTCGCGAGGTCGAACTGAACGGGGCTCGACGGCACCTGGTCGCAATGCGCGTCGGCCGACTCCGTGTTCACCTGCACATAGCGCAAAAAGCGCTCGAGCACGTCGGGCATATCGCCTGCTTCTGCCATATATCTCCAATCGTTGTTGGGTTGTGAATCCTCTGTACTCTAGCATTCGGCTCCGAACCGTGCGCCGCCCTGTTATGGGGTAGAATCGGCACAGAAAACTCTGAAGGGAACAACCTTATGGATACAGCCGAGACCGTCCAGACCGAAGCCGCGCCGCGCGAGGCCCATCTCACCGTGGCCAACGAGGACTACCTCGAGTGCATGGTGCGCATCGAGTGCGAAGACGGCGAGACCGAGGGCGTGCGTTCGGTGGATATCGCCCAGCGCCTCGGCGTCTCCAAGGCGTCCGTCAACAAGGCCGTGACCGCGCTCAAGAATCAGGGCATGGTCGAGCAGTCGCACTACGGCAAGGTCATGCTTACTGAGAAGGGCCGCGGCGTCGGCATGGACGTGTGGCGCCGCCACCGCCTGCTGCGCGTGTTCCTCACGCGCGAGCTCGGGGTCGAATTCGAGCGCGCCGACGAGGAAGCCTGCCAGATGGAGCACGCCCTCTCCGACGACACCATGAACCGCTGGCTCGTCTACCTCGAGAAGCAGGGAATCAGCGTAGAGGGGTAGCGAGCATGGCTTCCATGGATACCTCCTATTACAACCGCGAGGCCGCGTCCGAGTTCATGGCGCGCCTTGCGTCCGAAACGCTCCTGGCGCAGGGCCCCATGGGGAGCGTCCTCATGTCGCAGTACGGCGCCGCCGAGGTCCCGCCCGCGTTCTGGAACGCGGCTGAGCCCCAGACCGTGACGAACGTGCACCGGCTTTACGAGACCGCCGGCGCCCAGGTGCTCATCACCAACACCTTTAGCGCGAGCGCCCCGGCGCTCGACCGCGCGGATATCGCTCCCTCGGTGAGGGAGGTCAACCGCTATGCCGTCGACGATGCGCGCAAGGCGGGCGGCCAGGCGCTCATCGGCTCCGTCGGGCCCTGCGGCCTCGACTGGTTTGCCGAGGATTCGGCCGAGTTCCGAGCCGCGCGCGAGGCGTATCGCGAGCAGTGCCACGCCCTGCTCGCGGCCGGTGTGGACGCCATCCTGCTCGAGACCTTCACGTCGATTCGTGACCTGCAGCCCGCCCTTGCGGGTGCCGCCGATGCCGCCGACGGCATGCCCGTTCTCGTGAGCTTTGCCGTCGACGATGCGGGCGACCTTTTGGGCGACGGCCTCAACATCGAGGCGGCCATCGTCTTTGCCGAGAAGCACGGCGCCTCGGCGGTCGGCGTCAACTGCTGCTCCATCAAGGCGGCCACCGCGTGCGTACCCCGCATGGTGAGCGCGGCCACCACCCCCGTGATGGTGCGCCCCAATGCCGGCGCCCCGGTGATGACCGAGGAAGGCCCCGTCTGGAACGAGCGCCCCGACGACTTCGCGCGTGCGTGCCTGGAGTGGCGCGACGCCGGCGCGAGCCTGGTGGGGAGCTGCTGCGGCACCACCGCCCGCACAACAGCTGTGATGGCCGAAGCCCTCGGCGTCCTCGAACGCTAGAACCCAGAAAGCCTGAACCGCCCCCTGCTCTATTGATATGAGAAGCAGGGGGCATCTTTATGGCTGCCGCTTAACTTGTGAGTTGGCGCGTCGTCGAAATTCGCGCGCGCCGTGGGGTATAGCTCACAAAGCCGGAAACATTTATATAGGGAGCTGATCGCGCGTGAGCGCAATCATTCATTTCGATACCGATGGCTGGCGAGCGCGGCTCGACGGCGACTTCACCGACGAGAACGTGGCCCGCGTGGCCGACGCGGCGGCGCGCATCTGGGCGCAGAGCGTCGAGCACGACTGCGCCTATGTTGCCTACGACGCCCGCAGCGAGGCCCGGCATTTTGCCGAGGTCGCCGCACAGGTGATCGCCGCGCGCGGCATCAAGGTCTACCTGAGCGGCACGTGCGCGCCGCTGCCTGCGCTCACCTGGGCCCTCGCCTGCGACAAGACGTCGTGCGGCGGCCTCATGGTCACCGGGTCGCATCATCCCGTCGAGTATCTCGGCATCAAGTTCCGCATGGCAGACGGCGGAACGGCCGATGCCGACTTCAACGAGGTCCTCGAGGACGAGGTCGCGCCGAGCGCTCCGATCGCGCGCGGCACCTATGAGGAGCGCGACATCATCACACCCTACGAGGAGCACCTCGTGGCGAGCGTCGATGCCGACCTCATCTCGTCGGCGCACCTCAAGGTCGTCTACGACCCGCTCTACGGCGCGGGCCGAGGGTTCATGCCGCGCGTGCTCAAGAAGATGGGCGTCGAGGTCCGCGAGATCCATAACGTCGTGGACGGCGAACACGATGTGTTCCATCCCGAGCCCGTGGAGCCCTGGGTGGACGACTGCGAGGAGGCCGTGGTTTCGGGCGAGGCCCAGGCTGGGCTCATCACCGACGGCGATGCCGACCGCTTCGGTGCGGTCGACGAGCGCGGGCGCTTCGTCTGCGCCGACAAGATCATCGCGCTGCTCGCAGGACACTTAGTAGTGAATAGGGGAGAGACGGGCAAGGTCGTCATCACCCAAAACTCGTCGATCCTGATCCGCCGGTTCGCCCGCTCGCTCGGCTGCCGCGTGGTGGTCAAGCCCGTGGGCTTCAAGAACATCTACCGCGAGATCACGCGAGGCGGCGTCCTCATCGGTGGCGCCGAGACCGGCGGCATCGCGTGCCCGAGCTACATGCCCGAGCGCGACGGCCTGTTCGCCGCGCTGCTCCTCTGCGAGCTCATGGCAAAGACCGGCAAGCCCCTCGGCGTGCTCGTCGACGAACTCGAGGCCGCCTTCGGCAAGATGCATCATATAAAGAAGGACATCCGCCTCGCCGCCGAGGAGATCGAGACCTTCCGCATGATGCTCCCGGGCCTCAACCCCCAGACCGTGGCCGGCATGCCTCCCGTTGCGGTAAGCCATATAGATGGCCTGCGCATGGAGTTCGAGGACGAGTCGTGGATCCTGCTCCGCCCGAGCCGCAACGACTCCGTGGTACGCATCCACGCAGAGGCCGGCACGGTCGAGAAGCGCGACCTTCTGCTCGAAAAAGCCTGTGCGCTTGCCCGTGGCGAGGAAATCGACTGATTTCGACTAGTTATAAGTCGCTCAAAAAGATATTCATGGTCGATGAGCGGTAGTAAATAGTCGATAAACGAACATGCACCACTACATGTTGTGTTCAAAAGCCCCCAATAGAGTCGACTTGTGAAGGAAATGTGAACCTCCAAATGCACCCTTTACGCACGGGGGGACCGCTGGCAATATATCTCCTTGCCGCGCGGCCGGGTGCAGAGCACCGAGGACCGCGGC
>CAVDTO010000003.1:0-33549 GCA_963611895.1 bacterium | reverse complement strand
GCTCTTCCTTGGGCTTGGAGGCGGCGTGGCCGGGGGCGGGCTTGTAGCTGAGGTCAGGGTAGCCGATGGGGAAGAGGGCGATGAGGTCGTAGCCGGCAAGCTCGGGCAGGGACTGCGCCAGGGCCGGCGCGTCAAAGTGACCAACCCAGGTGGTGCCCAGGCCTAGGTCCTGGACCTCGAGCATGATGTGGGTGGCCACGATGGCGGCGTCCACGTCGGCGAAGGCACGGCCGTCGTACTTGCGCGTCCAGCCCTCGTCGGCCTTGGCGCCCACGGCGATGACGTTGCGTGCGCCAAAGCCGAAGCGCGTGCAGGCGTTGACCTTCTCGAGCGCCTCGTCGCCGGTGATGACCCAGGCATGCCAGGGCTGCTTGTTGACGGCGGTCGGTGCGGCCATGGCGGCCGCGAGGATCTTCTCGACCTTCTCGGGTTCAACGGGCTGGTCGGTGAACTTGCGGCAGGAGAAACGCTCGCGGGCGAGCTCGAGGAAGTCGGTCATGGCAGATCCCTTCGCTAAGGTGCAGGTTGCGGAGTCTATACCCCGCGCACCCGCGGGCGATACGCAAGCACGGTGCCAGCGGGAAGAACGACTGGCATATCTCTGGGCCAATTGCTATTCCATGCCCGGGAAGTCAGTCTGGCGTAGAGCTTCGTAGAGGACGATGGCGGCCGCGTTGGAGAGGTTGAGGGCGCTGATGCGGTAGTCGGCGGGGTTGACGAAGTTGCCGCAGATGTCCTGCTGCAGGATCTCCGTATGGTCGGCGGTCTCGTGCCCGAGCGACTCCTCATGCGCCGCCCAAGTCTCGGCGTTGGAGAGGCTCGCGTTATCGGGCAGCATGGGGATGCGCTCGCAGCGCTGCGGGGCGGCGGCGAGCAGCTCTTCCGGAATGCCGCTGCTCTCGCTGCCGAAAACGAGGTAGTCGCCATCGACATACGTAGACTCGGCATAGGTGCGGCGGGCCTTCTTGGTGAGCAGGTGCAAGCGCGCGTCATCCGCGGTCAGGCCGTTTCGCTTCAGAAACTCGTTCCAGCTGGCGTAAACCCTCACGTCGAGGTTCTCCCAATAGCCAAGCCCGGCGCGCCGCACGGCCTTTTCGTCCAACGAGAAGGCGATGGGGCCAACCAAGTGCAGGCGAGCACCCGCCACAACGCAGGTGCGCCCGATGTTTCCGGTGTTAGCCGGAATTTCCGGCCGATACAAGACGACGTTGAACATGCCCCTCCAAACAATTTGCGAGTCACGCACGGGAATACAAAGCTCGCAAAAGAAAGCAAAACTCGCAAAGGAACGCAAAAGAAGCAAAAGATAGCAAAACTTGCAAACGGGCGGCACGCCCAAAACGCGCTGTCAGCGCGCGTAGCTGCCGCCCGCTTGCTCTAATAGCTGACCTGGCAGGGGATGCCGAGGGCTTGCACGCGGGCGGCTATTGCGTCGAGTACCTCGGGTGCGGCCTTGGCGAGGCCCGTGGCCGGCGTGTCGCGCGCGACGGTGTAGATCGTGGCGGCGCCGGGACGGATACGCTCGAGCGCAGCGAGCCAGGGGCCTACGTACTCCTCGCCTGTGTTGTCGAGCGACTGGCCGCAGTACTCGCCGGTGAGGAACATCGTCTGCACGATGACGTGCCCCTCAAAGCTCGCGAAGGTCTCGATCTGGCGCTCGACGTCGTAGGGGCCCACGGGCTGGTCGAGGAGCTCGATGAACTCCGGGTTCACTGTGTCGAGCTTGAGGATGTTGTCGTCGACCTTCATGAGGGCCGCGTGCACATCGGGGCGCGCGGCGTGCGTGCCGTTGGAGAGCACGGCGATCTTGGCCGCGGGGGCGATCTCGTTGCGCAGGCGCACGGCGCCCTCGATGGCCGCGGCAAAGGCCGGCGCCGCCGTGGGCTCGCCGTTACCGGCGAAGGTGATGACGTCGGGCAGCTCGCCTGCGGCGGCCATCTCGCGGAGCTTGGCCTCGAGCGCCTCGAGCACCACAGGCGCGCTGTTGTAGGAGTCGTGCGTGCGGCGCTCGCCGTTGAAGCCGTTCTCGCAGTAGATGCAGTCGAACGTGCAGATCTTGCCCGTGGCCGGCATGAGGTTCACGCCGAGCGAGAGGCCGAGCCTGCGACTGCGCACCGGCCCGAAGATCGGGCTCGCGTTAAGGAACGTTGACATATCTCCCCCTTAAGACGGGCTGCTAGAGATGCTAAAACTGCTGAAGCTGCCGGAGCCGCTGAGGCCGCTAGAGCCCGGCGGATTCCATCGAGTCGGCCTCGGCATGGCGCGCGCCCGCGGCCGAGACGAAGGCGCACCACAGGTTGAAGTCCGTCTCCACGAACTCCCAGGTGTATTCCGGGTGCCACTGAACGCCCACGCAAAAGTCCTGGCCGTCGACCTCGATGGCCTCGGGCACACCGTCGGTCGCCCGCGCCACGAGGCGGACGCCCTGGCCGAGCCGGTCCACACAGCAGTGGTGCGCGGAGTTCGCCTGAACGAGTGCCGCCCCGCCGAGGGCGCGCTGGAGCAGCGACCCTTCCTCGACCTCGACCGGGTGGCAGGGCTGCGTGAGGATGTCGGTGTGGCGCCACTGCGTGAGGCCCTCGCGCGCGCCCAGGCTCGGCACGTCCATGCAGAGCGTGCCGCCGAGGGCCACGTTCAAAAGCTGCGTGCCGCGGCAGGTGGTGAGCAGCGGCTTGTTGGCGCGCAGAACGGCGTCGACCAGCTTGAACTCAAAGGAGTCGCGGATCTCGCAGCAGAGCGTGGGGTCGTAGACGTCGGTCTCGCCCCATCGCTTGGGGTTCACGTCGGGCCCGCCGGGAATGGCCACGCCGTCGGCCATCTGCACGTAGCGGTCGATCACCTCGGCGTCGTCGGTGAGGGCCATCTGGAGCGGCAGGCCGCCCGCGGCGAGGATCGCGTCCACAAAGCACTGGGCGATGACCTCGTTGGGGGCGAGCTTCTCGTTGCCGACCGTCGCTCCCGTCTCCCAGCGCGGGGCGACGAGGATGAGCGGGCGCATGCGGCAGGGAACGTCGACGTAGCTGATGAACGTCGAGGTCGAGGTGCTTCCGATGGGCGTGCTCTTGAGCATGGCGGTCTTTCGTTGCGGCGGACGAGTCGCGCGGCCCGGCGGCTGCGCGTCCCCTATTCTAGTGGCACTTTAGCGCGGTGGTGTAAAAAACTCGCCGCGGCGCGCTTGGGCTGTGGCGGCGTGGCATGGCGGCTCGTTGCCGGTGCGATGGCGAGGTGCTGTGGTGTAGCAGCGCGGTGGGATGCCCAGCGGCCGGCCGCTTCGGCTTCGCCTTTATTTCGCGTGCGATCTTCGTGCTCAATCGGCACCGTGACTGGTCTACCATGGACGCCGTTGATTGCACTTACAGGTAGAGGGGGCCGCCCACCATGGAGAGCTATTCGTTTTTTGCGCCGACGCGCGTTCTGTTCGGTGCGGGCAAGCTGAACGAGCTGGGTAGCCAGGCGCTCCCCGGCACCCGCGCGCTGCTCGTGACCACGGGCGGCACGTCCGTGAAGGCCAACGGCTACCTTGCGCGCGTGGAGGCCGAGCTCGATCGCGCCGGCGTGAGCCACGTGCTGTTCGACCGCATCGAGCCCAACCCGCTGCGCGAGACCGTCAACGCCGGCGGCTGGCTCGCGCGCACCGAGGGCTGCGACTTCGTGGTGGCCCTGGGCGGCGGCTCGGTCATGGACGGCTGCAAGGGCATCTGCGTCGTTGCAGCTAACCCGGGCCGCAACGAGGCCGGCAACGAGGTCGCGGGCGACATCTGGGACTACGTGATGGGCGGCACGGCCAAGGGCCTGCCCATCCCGAACGACCCGCTGCCGCTCGTCTGCATCACCACCACGGCCGGCACCGGCTCCGAGGTGGACGCGGGAGGCGTTCTCTCCTGCGAGGAGAACGACGAGAAGCTGCGCCTCGGCAGCCCCAAGCTCTTCCCGCGCCTCTCCGTGGTTGACCCCGAGCTCATGCTCACCGTGCCCGCGCGCCTCACGGCCTTCCAGGGTTTTGACGCGTTGTTCCACAACGTGGAGTGCTACATCTCCAACACCCATACGCTCATGGGCGACATGATCTGCAGCGAGGGCATCCGCAACGCCGCGGCTTCGCTCGCCACGTGCGTGAACGACGGCTCCAACCTCGAGGCCCGCACCCAGCTCGCCTTCGCCAACACGCTCGGCGGCTATGCCATGGTGTGCTCGGGATGCTGCGGCTGCCACGGCACCGAGCACGGCATGAGCGCGCATCACCACGACCTACCGCACGGCGCCGGCCTCATCATGATCGCGCGCGCCTACCACCAGCACATGATTGACGTCCACGCCTGCGACGAGCGCTACGAGCAGATGGCCCGCCTCATGGGCGCCTCCGAGGCGAGCGTTGCCGCCCAGGGACCCAATGCCTTCATCGCCGAGCTCACGCGCCTCATGGAGGAGTGCGGCATGGCTGAGCTCAAGATGAGCGACTGGGGCATTGCCGAGAGCGAGCTCGCCGCCATCGCCCGCAACGCCGTCACCACCAACGACGCCCTCTTCGGCCACGACCCGGCGCCGCTTACCGAGGCCGACGTCACCGCCATCCTGGTGGCTAGCTACAAGTAACTGTGTTGTTGCGGCGCCGGGGCTAGAGGTCGGCTGCGTTATCCCAGCAGGCGCATGGCCTCGGCGGCCATGTTCTCGGGCGTCATGCCCATCTGCTTGAGCAGCTTGTTCGCGCAGACGCGGTCGGGGAATCCCTTGCGGATGCCGAAGGCGCGGCAGGCGAGCTTGGTGGGCGCGAGATGGGCCGCGATCTTCTCGCCCCAGCCGCCCTCGAGGATGCCGTCCTCGATCGTGATGACGGCCTCGTGATCGGCGGCGAGCGCGTCGAGTGCGGCGCAGTCGAGCTCGGTCGCAAAGCGCGGGTTGATGAGCGTCGGCACGATACCGTGCTCCGAGCGCAGCAAATCGGCGACCTTCTCGCCCAGCTCAAAGGCGCTGCCGAGCGCCAAGACAGCCACGTGCGAGCCGGCGCGCACGGTCTGGTAGCGGCAGGTATCCCAGTCCTCGCCGGGCGCGGGCGCGAGGTCGGCGCGCGAGAGGATGCCCGCCGCGGGGACGCGGATGGCAACCGGGTGCTCGCGATGGTCGATGGCCCATTCGAGCATCGACGTGTACTCCTCGGCGCAGACGGGCGCGAGGTAGCGCAGGTTGGGCAGGCCGCCCAGCATGGAGATGTCGAAGTAGCTCAGGTGCGTCTGGTCGTTGTTGGCAAAGACCGAGCAACCGAAGACGAGGAGCGTCGCCGGGGCGTCGTTGAGGCAGAGGTCGTGCCAGAGCTCGTCGTAGGCGCGCTGCAGGAACGTGCCGTACACGCCGAACACGGGCTTGGCGCCCGCCGCGGCGAGGCCGCAGGCGTAGGTGACGGCGTGCTCCTCGGCGATGCCCGGGTCGACGAACTGCTCGCCGGCAGCGGCGCGGCGCTCCTGCGTGAAGCCCATGATGTAGGGGGTCGCGGCCGAGATGCCGACGACGCGCGGGTCGCGCTGCATGCGCGCGAGCAGAAGCTCGCCCGTGATGTCGGCATAGCTCTTGCCCGAGCGGTCGCTCGCGTGCGCCGCCTGCTTGGCGCCGGTGGCGATGTCGAACGGCCCCACGTGGTGCCACGACTCGGGGTCGGCCTCGGCCGGGGCAAAGCCCAGACCCTTGGTGGTGTGCACGTGCAGCACGCACGGGGAGCTGCATCCGCGCAGGGCCTCAAGCGCGTCCGCGAGTGCGAGGACGTCGTTGCCCTCCTCGAGATAGCGGTAGTCGAGCCCGAGCGCGCGGAAGAAGTTGTTCTGCGCCGCGCCCTTGGTGGCGCGCAGCTCGGCGAGGTTGCCGTAGAGGCCGCCGTGGTTCTCGGCGATGGACTGCTCGTTGTCGTTGACGACGATGATGAGCCCGCCCTCAAACTCAGCCGCGTTGCTCAGGCCCTCGAACGCCAGGCCGCCCGAGAGCGACCCGTCGCCGATGACGGCGACAACGTCGTGGTGCTCGCCGGCGAGGTCGCGCGCCTTGGCGAGGCCGCAGGCGAGGCTCACGGAGGTCGAGGTGTGACCCATGGCAAAGAGGTCGTGCTCCGACTCCTCGGGGTTGGAGAAGCCCGAGACTTCGCCCGTATGCGCGGGCTCGAGGAACGCGGCCCCGCGCCCGGTGAGCAGCTTGTGCGCGTAGCACTGGTGTGAGACGTCGAAGACGATCTTGTCGGTGGGGGAGCTGAAGACCCGGTGGAGCGCCACGGTGAGCTCGACCACGCCCAGGTTGGGGGCCACATGCCCGCCGTGGGCGGCGGAGTCCTCGAGGATGGCGGAGCGGACCTCGCGGCACAGCTCGGGGAGCTGGCAGCGATCGAGGGCCTTGACGTCCTCGGGTGTGGTCGTGCTCGTCAAATACATCTCGGGTATGGCTCCGTCGGGTTTGGCCGGGCCCCATGCACCGGCGCTAGTGCTCCTTAGTTTCTCACAAACCGCGGGGGCGTGCGCGACGGCGCAAGTCCAAATCGGCGGCAGGCGGGTCACGCGTTTTATCGCCAGGGGGTCTGGCGTGGCGTTTGCCCCGCGCGAGGTCAAATGTGTTCGCTTTGCGGCGCTGCACTCGTGCGGGGGCGATGCGCTGCGGCGCGTGGCACGCCCGCGGTGCTCGCCTGATAGCATGGAAGCGTCTGAATATCGGGGAAGAGCCGTTGGAGAGGAGGGTCGGATGCCGCTTGAGAACCATGCCGCGCACGTGGATGCAAGCGCGAACGCGTCTGCGCCCGCACCCGAGCGTCGCCGCACGCGCGCCGAGCGGTCCGCGGACGTCTCCGCCGAGGTCCTCGAGGTCGCTCGCGAGCTCGAGCGATGCGGCCGGCTCTCGCTCACCCGCGGCTTCATCCAGCACGGCAGCGTGAGCGTCTACGACCACGTTCTCGCGGTCGCCTGCGCGAGCGCCCGTGCGGCCCGCGCCCTCGGGCGCGTGGGCGTCGCGGTCGACTACGACTCGCTCGTGCGCGGCGCGCTCCTCCACGACTACTTCCTCTACGACTGGCACGATCCCGACCCGAGCCACAGCCTGCACGGGTTCAAGCACCCGTTCTTTGCCCTGGCGCGCGCCGAGGAGGACTTCGAACTCACCGACCGCGAGCGCAACATCATCGTTCGGCACATGTTCCCGCTCGTGCCGGTGCCGCCCACCTGCCGCGAGGCGTGGATCGTCTGCATGGCCGACAAATGGTGCGCCCTGCGCGAGACGGTGGAGGGCCGCCTGCCCGGCCGCCACGCCTCCGCCGCAGTGCCCGCGCGAGGGGAGGACCCCGCATGCGACCGCTGATCTCTCTTGTCGCCATGGTTACCGCGGCTGCGGCCTTTGCGGGTGCGACCGTCGCATCCGCGCCGCTCTCGGCCCTGTTCATCTCGTTTTTGCTCTACGGATTCATCGGCTGGCTCTGGGAGTCGACTGTCTGCGCCATGCTCAACCACGGGCACTTTGCCAACAGCGGCTTTCTGCTCGGGCCGTGCTGTCCCATCTACGGCGTGGGCGGTCTGGCGTGCTGGCTCTGCCTGCGCGGCATCGAGGGCCTGCCCGAGCAGTTCGTGGCCGCGGCCATCGTGTGCTCCATCGTGGAGTACACGGTCGGCGTGCTCCTCGAGCGCGCCACCAACGCGCGGTTCTGGGACTACACCAACCTGCCGTTCAACATCAACGGGCGCGTCTGCCTCTACGGCGCGCTCATGTTCGGCGCCGGCGCGGTGCTCATCTGCCGCATCGCCGAGCCGGCCTTCCTCGCCGTGCTCGCGGCGCTTCCCGTATGGCTCGTGCGCCTCGTGGCGTTTGCGCTCGCGGTCCTTGCGGCCGTCGACACCGTGGCCTCGCTCGCGAGCTGGCGCAGCCTTTCCGAGAAGCTCGAGGCCGTGCGCGCCGACCTCGCCGACCGCATCGACGAGTCGCTGCGCGAGACCTCCGACGCCATGCTCGAGAAGGTCCCGGCCGCGGCGACCGCCAAGGCCAACACGGCCCACGTGCGCGGGCGGGCCATCAACGGCTGGCTCTCCGAGATCTCCGACGCCGTCATGGACGCCCTGCGCGAGAAGGTCGCCATGCCGCAGTTCATCGCGGACGGCTCGCGCGGCCTGCGCATGGCCGCCGGCAAGGTGCGCGCCACGCTGCCGGGCGGCTCGCCGCGCCGCGCCCGCCCGGTCCCCAAGATCACTTTCAGCCGCCGCGACCTGCGCTTCTTCAACGCGTTCCCGCACCTGCGCATGAACCGCTACGAGGGCGTCATCCGCGCCACGGGCCTGCGCGCCCGCGCCCGCAAGCTGTTCCGCCGCTAGGGGAGCGCGCTTATCGGGCTCGTTTGTTTCGGGGCCGTTACGCATGTTTTCAAACGGTTACAAGACTGCTTCGGAACGATGACAAAGGCCCTCTGCAGCAAATCGCGTCGTGCGGCTGATGGCAACATGCCCCCCAGTGCAAACAACCAAAGGGGGTAATGATGTTCGATACCGGATCGACAGCGTTCATGCTCATCTGCACCATGCTCGTGTTCCTCATGACGCCCGGACTGGCGTTCTTCTATGGCGGCCTTTCGAGGCGCAAGAACGTCGTCAACACCATGCTGATGTGCTTTGCCGTCATCGGCGTGGTGGGCGTGCTCTGGATCGTCGCGGGATGGTCCTTCGCCTACGGCGGAGACGGCTCGTGCTCGTTCTTCGGCGGGTTCGACCAGCTCTTGTGCCTGCCCACGGTGAGTGACGTGCTCGCCGCGGCCAAGGGCAACCCGAGCGGCGCCACCTACCCGAGCGTGATCAACATCGCGTTCCAGATGGCGTTCGCCATGATCACCGCCGCGATCGTCACCGGCTCGCTTGCCGGCCGCGTGCGCTTCAAGGTGGTGCTCGCGTTCATCTCGGTGTGGATGCTCGTGGTCTACGCGCCGCTCGCCCACATGGTCTGGGGCGGTACGGGCTCGCTCATCGGCGAAGTCATCGGCGCGCTCGACTTTGCCGGCGGCGACGTCGTGCACATCTCGTCGGGCCTCACCGGCCTTCTGCTCTGCCTCGTGCTCGGCCGCAGGCGCGGCTTCGGCATGGTGAGCTACCGTCCGCACAACGTGCCGTTCGTGGCGCTCGGCGCGGGCCTGCTCTGGTTCGGCTGGTTCGGCTTTAACGGCGGCTCCGCCTTCGCGGCCGACGCCGTGGCCGCGCTCGCCATCCTCAACACCGTGGTCGCGAGCGCTGCGGGCCTCGTCTCGTGGATGGTCGTGGAGCGCATCAAGACCGGCAAGCCCACGCTCGTGGGCGCGAGCACCGGCCTCGTTGCCGGCCTCGTGGTCGTCACGCCCGGCGCCGGCTTCGTGGAGCCCTGGGCCGCGATCGTCATGGGCCTCATGGTCTCGCCCGTGTGCTACTTTGCCATCTCGCACCTCAAGGTGCGCTTCGGCTACGACGACGCGCTCGACGCCTTCGGTTGCCACGGCGTGGGCGGCCTGCTCGGCGGCGTGCTCACCGGCATCTTCTGCGTGCCCGAGCTCTCGTGGACGAGCCACGGCGGCCTGCTCTACACCGGCGACGCGTCGCTGCTCGTGGCCCAGGTGCTCGGCATCCTGCTCACCATCGTGGTGGTGCTCGTGCTCGACGCGCTCATCATCCTCGCCATCCGCTTCGTCTTCCACGGCGAGCTGCGCGTGGCCGAGGCGGACGAGGCACTCGGCCTCGACGCCGCCGAGCACGGCGAGAGCGCGTACCCCGCCTACTCGGGCCTGGACTAGGCGCGCCCGCGACCTTTTGAGAGGAGATTCAACATGAAGAAGCTTACGGCGATCGTTCGGTTCGAGAAGCTCGAGCCCCTCAAGGAGGCGCTCTTTGCGGCCGACGTCCACGGCATGACGATCAAGCAGGTGCAGGGCTGCGGCTCGCAGCACGGCTGGACGGAGTACGTGCGCGGCAACGAGATGCTCGTGAACACGATTCCCAAGGTGGAGTTCGATCTCATCTGCGACGACGAGCAGGTGGAGCTGATCGCGCAGGTCATCTGCAATGCAGCGTTCACCGGCGAGGTCGGCGACGGCAAGATCTGGGTCACTCCCGTGGAGGAGGTCATCCGCATCCGCACGCGCGAGCGCGGCTCCGCGGCGATCTAGGAGAACACACGATATATGCGGCCTCTGGGCGCGCTCGGCATCTCGGCCGGGCGCGCCCTTTTTCGTTTTTGCCGAAAACCTTACGCTCCGCCGCGCGCCCGCGGTGGCAAAATGGTGGCCGAATGCGACGGGGACCGAAAATAGGCGGAGACGGGAGACTCTTCTTATGATCAAGATGTTCGCGAGCGACCTCGACGGCACGCTGCTCAACGCCCTGCACGAGTGCGACAAGACGATTCGGCGGGCTATCCGCGAGATCGGCGACATGGGCCTGCACGTGGTGCCGGCGACGGGCCGCTCGGTGCTGCCCTACGGCGACCACGGCTTCACGGGCCTCAAGGTCGACTCCTGCTGCTCGAACGGCTCCATCATTCGCGGCCATAACGGCGAGGTGCTCAAGACCTATTCGGTCGACCCCGAGTTCACCGAAGAGCTCATCAAGCGGTTCCCGAACATCTGCTTCGACTGCTCCACGCCCGACGGCATGTACTCGAGTGGCTCGTACGAGATGCACCAGGCCGGCTTCAAAAACGACAGCCTCACCAAGAAGATCGTGATGCGAGGCATGCGCGCCCGCGGCGGCCTGCACGAGGAGCAGTACTTCGACCAGCCGCTCTCCGAGATCCTCTCGCACGACGTGTGCAAGATCAACTGCCGCGTGACCAGCGAGGAGCTCGAGCGCGAGCTCAAGGCGTTCTTGGCCGACCATGCCGACACCGTGGTGAACGCGCCGTTCGACCCCGTCATGTTCGAGATCACCGACATCGCGTGCAACAAGGGCGCGAGCGTGGCCTGGCTCGGCCGCTACTACGGCATCGAGGAGGACGAGATCGCCGTCTACGGCGACGGCGGCAACGACATCGCCATGCTGAGCCGCTTTAAGCGCAGCTACGCCACCGCCAACGGCAGCGATGCCGCCAAGGCCGCCGCGAGCGAGACGATCGGCCGCTGCTCCTTCCATGCGGTGCCCAAGCACATGCTCAAGACCGCCCGCAACCAGCGGAGCCGCACCGTCATCGCGTAGGGTTGCGCTCCCTCGCAACCGCATCCTCAATTTAGGGTTTTGATGATTCGGGCGCGGCGCCTCCCGCGTTCGTGCACACCGTGTGCAATACTGCCCAGAGTGTGAAATAGCACCGGTCGCGGCGAACCGAACCGCCGCGCGCCCGCAGGCAACCGCGCGATCGCGCTGCCCCGCGCCCTCAGACGTCCGGCCCGCCGGCGAACCGAGCCGCCGCACGGCCCAGACGCCCGAGCTCCGCGCGACCGCGTCCGCCGCCCTGCGCCCGGTGCCAGCAGATACCCGAGGGAGGCATATGCCGCACGCCGAAAGACGCGACCGCCGCTCCGTGCGCTCGCAGGTTGCCCTGCGCCGTGCACTCGTGAGCGGCCTTTCGGAGGGCGAGGACATCTCGCGCCTCAACGTGGCCGCGCTCACCGATCGCGCCGGCCTCACGCGCCGCACGTTCTACTCGCATTACCGCGACATCCCCGACTTCATCAACCAGGTGGAGGAGGGCGTCCTGAGCGATATCCGCCGGCTCATCCGCAACATCGGGTCGAGCACGCTTGCCGACCTCTACCGCAACATCGACGAGCTCGAGCCCGCGCCCGGCGCGGTCGAGCTGCTCGGGTATCTCAGCGACAACCGCGACCTCGTGGGCAGCCTGCTCGGCCCCGGCGGCGACCCGGGCTTCATCAAGAAGCTCGTGGACCTCGCGCGCGACGAGATCGCCGAGCGCATGCAGACGGGCATCATGGGGCTCGCCCTGGGCACCTTCTTCGACTACTACCTCACCTACGTGGTGTCGGCCGAGGTCGGCGTGGTCCAGCGCTGGATCGAGAACGGCCTTATCGAGAGCCCCGAGACCATGGCGCGCATCATGACCGTCATCGCCTTCGTGCGCCCCGGCGACCTCTACGGCCAACCCATCGACATCAACGTGCCCGCCTACGGCACAAAGCTCATGAATCTTCAGCTCGAAGACGCGGCCAGCGGAATCGCCTCCGCCGCCCGCGCAGACAATTAAGAGGAGACGAACATGGCAGAGAACGTTAACGCCGCTGCCGGCGAGATCCGCGCGGGCGTCGTGCCCGAGGGCGCGCTCTGGAACCCCGAGGCCGCGCACGGCCAGCTCCACCTGGGCATCGACGTGGGCTCCACCACGGTCAAGCTCGCCGTTCTGAACGACGACAACCAGATCGTGTACGCCAAGTACCAGCGCCACCACACCGACGTGCGCGCCTGCGCACGCGACCTGTTCGTGGGCGCCGCGGGCCTGCTTCCCGAGGCTCAGATGACCTGCGCCATCACCGGTTCAGGTGGCCTTCTGCTCAGCATGTGGCTCGGCCTCGAGTTCGTGCAGGAGGTCATCGCGAGCAAACGCGCCGTAGAGACGCTCATCCCCGAGACCGACGTGGCCATCGAGCTCGGCGGCGAGGACGCCAAGATCATCTACTTCGACAACGGCATCGAGCAGCGCATGAACGGCACCTGCGCCGGCGGCACGGGCGCGTTCATCGACCAGATGGCCACCCTGCTCCACACCGACGCGAGCGGACTCAACGAGCTCGCCGCCAACGCCACCACCATCTACCCGATCGCGAGCCGCTGCGGCGTGTTCGCCAAGACCGACGTGCAGCCGCTCCTCAACGAGGGCGCGCGCCAGGAGGACGTCGCCGCCTCGATCCTGCAGGCCGTGGTCACGCAGACCATCTCGGGCCTCGCCTGCGGCCGCCCCATCCGCGGCAACGTGGCGTTCCTCGGCGGCCCGCTCCAGTACCTCTCGGAGCTGCGCCACCGCTTCTACGTGACCCTCGACCTCGACGAGGAGCACCGCATCATCCCCGAGAACGCGCACCTGTTCGTGGCATCGGGCGCCGCCATGGCGCACGAGTCCAGCAAGCTCTCGACCTTCCCGGGGCTCATCGAGGCCATCGACAACCTGGGCGACACCCAGGGTTCCGAGGTCGAGCGACTCGACCCGCTCTTTGCCACCGAGGCCGACTATGCCGAGTTCCGCGAGCGCCACGACAAGGAGGTCGTGCCGCGCGGCGAGCTTGAGGGCTACACCGGCCGCGTGTTCATCGGCATCGACGCCGGCTCCACCACCATGAAGGCTGCGCTCGTGGGCGAGGACGGCCAGCTGCTCCACACCTGGTACGGCAACAACAACGGCGACATCCTCGGCACGGCCAAGGTCATCATGGCCGACTTCTACGAGCATATCCCCGCCGGCTGCAGCATCGGGCATGTGACCACCACCGGCTACGGCGAGGCCCTGCTCATCGAGGCCCTGCACGCCGACTCCGGCGAGATCGAGACCGTCGCGCACCTGCGCGGCTCCAAGGCGTTCCTGCCCGGCGTGGAGTTCATCCTCGACATCGGCGGCCAGGACATGAAGTGCCTGCGCGTGAAGGACGGCGTGATCGAGCACATCATGCTCAACGAGGCCTGCTCCTCGGGCTGCGGCAGCTTCATCGAGAGCTTCGCCGTGTCGATGGACATGGACGTGCGCGCTTTCGCAAACGCGGCCATCCACGCCACCGACCCGGTGGACCTCGGCAGCCGCTGCACGGTCTTCATGAACAGCCGCGTCAAGCAGGCGCAAAAAGAGGGCGCCACGGTGGGCGACATCGCCGCCGGCCTCTCGTACTCCGTGATCAAGAACGCGCTGTTCAAGGTCATCAAGCTGCGCGACTCCAAAGAGATCGGCTCCAAGGTGATCGTGCAGGGCGGCACCTTCATGTCCGACGCCACCCTGCGCGCGTTCGAGCAGCTCACGGGCGTTCATGCCGTGCGCCCCGACATCGCCGGCTGCATGGGCGCCTACGGTGCAGCCCTGCTCGCGCGCGACCGCGCGGGCGCCGAGGGCACCTCGGGCATCCTCTCGGCCGACGAGATCCGGCACCTCACCGTCACGCAGAAGCACGTGCGCTGCGGCCGCTGCTCCAACAACTGCCAGCTCACGGTGAACGACTTCGGCGGCGGTAGGCGCTTCATCACCGGCAACCGCTGCGAGAAGGGCGCCGGCGCCAAGCGCAAGAAGAGCGAGGCCCCCAACCTCTTCAAGAAGAAGAACGAGCTGCTCTTCAACCGCGAGGTGCTGAGCCCCGAGGAGGCCCCGCGCGGCACGGTGGGCATCCCGCGCGCGCTCAACATGTACGAGAACTACCCCTTCTGGCACGCGTTCTTCACGCGGCTGGGCTTTAGCGTGCAGCTCTCGGACCAGTCGAGCAAGAAGACCTACCAGGCGGGCATCGAGTCCATGCCGTCGGAGAGCGTGTGCTATCCGGCCAAGATGAGCCACGGCCACGTGATGAACCTCATCGACCGCGACGTCGACTTCATCTGGATGCCGTGCGTGCGCTGGGAGCGCAAGGAGGACCCGACGGCCGGCAACTGCTACAACTGCCCGATCGTCATGAGCTACCCCACGGCGCTCGGCCTCAACATCGACGAGATCCGCGAGAAGAACGTCGAGTTCATGTACCCGTTCGTGCCCTACCACGATAAGACCGAGCTCAAGCGCCGTCTCTACCAGGTGCTTGCCGTCGACCGCGTTGCCGACGCCGCCGAGGGCCGCGGCCGCGTGCGCGGCCCGCGCCTCACCCGCTCCGAGATCGACGCCGCCGTGAACGCCGCCTTTGAGGCCGACGCACGCTTCCACGAGGACATCCAGACCATGGGCGAGGAGACCCTCAGGTGGATTGAGGAGCACGACGGTCACGGCATCGTGCTGGCCGGCCGCCCCTACCACAACGACCCCGAGATCAACCACGCCCTGCCCGAGCTCATCTCGAGCTTCGGCTTTGCCGTGCTCACCGAGGACTCGCTCTCGCACCTCATCAAGCCCGAGCGCCCCATCCGCGTGGTCGACCAGTGGATGTACCACAGCCGCCTCTACGCGACGGCGCGCTTCGTAACCATGCGCAACGACCTCGACCTCATCCAGCTCAACAGCTTCGGCTGCGGCCTCGACGCCCTCACCACCGACCAGGTGCAGGAGATCATGGAGGCCTCGGGCAAGATCTACACCGTGCTCAAGATCGACGAGGTGAGCAACCTCGGCGCCGCGCGCATCCGCATCCGCTCGCTCATGGCCGCCCTCAAGGACCAGGAGGCCGAGCGCCGCGCCAAGGCCGAGGTCGCAGGCGGGTCTTACGAGCAGGGCGACGGCGCGCCGGTCGCCCCGAGCGCGGACGCGCCCGCGTTCCTCACGCGCAAGTACACGTTCGAAGCCCAGCGCCCGAGTGCCTCGGCCGCGTGGCCCAAGGTGCCCTTTACCGAGCAGATGCGCGAGGAGGGCTACACCATCCTCTGCCCGCAGATGGCACCCATCCACTTCGACCTCATCAAGGAGGTCTTCCGCGCCGGCGGCTACAACCTGGAACTTCTGCCCTCCACCGATCGCGGCGCCGTGGAGGCGGGCCTGCGCTACGTGAACAACGACATCTGCTACCCGTCGATCCTCGTGACCGGCCAGATCATGGAGGCCATCGAGAGCGGCCGCTACGACCTTTCCAAGACCGCCGTGGTGATCAGCCAGACGGGCGGCGGCTGCCGCGCCACCAACTACATCGCGCTCATCCGCAAGGCCCTGCGCGAGAGCGGCCACCCCGAGATCCCGGTGATCAGCCTCTCGGCCGTGGCGCTCGGCGAGGACAACCCGGGCTTCAAGATCACGCCCGACATGCTCAAGAAGGCCGTCTACTCGGTGCTCTTCGGCGACGTGATCATGCAGATGCTCTACCGCTGCCGCCCCTACGAGGCCGAGCCGGGCGCCGCCAACGCGCTCTACGAGGAGTACATGGCCCGCGCACGCGAGCTCGCGCCCAAGTTCAACCGCCGCAACTACACCAAGCTCTGCCGCGACGCCATCCGCGCGTTCGACACCATGCCGCTTGAGGGCGAGGGCACCAAGCCGCGCGTGGGCGTGGTGGGCGAGATCCTCGTCAAGTTCCACCCCACGGCCAACAACCACGTGGTCGACGTCATCGAGCACGAGGGCTGCGAGGCCGTGGTGCCGGGCCTGCTCGACTTCTTCCTCTACTCCATGAGCAACGCCGAGCTGCAGAAAGACGAGCTCGGCAGCTCCAAGACCACCCGCACGGCCATGGGCGCGCTCGTTAAGCTCGTGGACTGGATGCGCACGCCGGTGGAGGAGCTGCTCGAGAAGTCCGAGCGGTTCGAGGCGCCCGAGCGCATCTCCGTCATGGCCGAGAAGGCCACGCACGTGCTCTCGCTCTGCAACAACATGGGCGAGGGCTGGCTGCTCACGGCCGAGATGCTCGACCTGATCGACCACGGCGCGCCGAACATCATCTGCACGCAGCCCTTTGCCTGCCTGCCCAACCACGTGGTGGGCAAGGCCGTGATCAAGGAGCTGCGCCGCCAGCACCCCGAGAGCAACATCGTGGCCGTGGACTACGATCCGGGCGCCTCGGAGGTCAACCAGCTCAACCGCATCAAGCTCATGATCAGCGTGGCCAAGGAGAATCTGCGCGCGGGCAAGGGCTTCAAGCTCGAGAAGGTGGCGCCCCTCAAGATGGACGAGGTCACGGGGCAGATGCGCCCGAGCGGCACCGACGGCGACTGCAATACGGGCTGCGGCGGATCTTGTGTAAGCGGCCAACATTAGGGGCTACCTAAGCTTTAGTTAAGGGGTGGGCGCTAGAATAACTTCTTAGTGTGCAAATGCCATGCCTCGGGGGCATGCAGGCAAGAAGGAGCGCCCATGAGCGAAACCAAGCGTAAGGAAGCAGCAGCCGAGACCTCGATCGAGCCCGGCGCGCGCCGCGGGGGCAACCTCGCCGGGCGCGCGTTCTCGCGCCGTTCCGTCTGCGCGGGTGCCATGGGCGTCGCCGCCCTGGCGGCCGCGGGCCTCGGCTGCTCGTCCACCCAGGGCGGCAGCTCGAGCTCGTCCGACAGCTCCACCGAGCTGACCGACGCGCAGAAGAAGATCCGCGAGGAGATCATCAACACCACGTACAACGTGGAGGAGCAGGCCAAGCTCCGCGCCAAGCTCGACAAGGAGTACGCCGGCGCCACCCACGACGAGAACGACCCGTTCGTTAAGGTCGACCCGTTCGGCACCAACACGCTCAGCTGCTACGTGCGCTTCACCACCGAGGACGCCGTGCGCGTGAGCTACACCGTGCGCGGCAGCAAGGGCGCCGGCTACGGCGAGTTCTCGGGTGTCCCGGCCGGCGGCGACGTTGCCGCCACCGAGCACGAGTTCACCGTGCTGGGCCTCATCCCGGGCAAGGTCAACACCGTGAGCATCACGCTCACCCCCGAGAGCGGCTCCGAGCGAACCATCAAGATCGAGCCCGCCGTGTCGTCGCTCAAGGGCGAGGAGGAGACCTCGCTCAAGCGCAGCTCCGGCGAGTCCGATGCCGAGCTCGCCGACGGCCTCTACGTGATCCTCGGCGCCGACTCCGACAAGCTCGACTTCATGTACTACTACGACAACGACGGCTACATCCGCGGCGAGGTGCCGCTGATCGGCTACCGCAGCCACCGCCTGCTGTTCGACGACGAGGGCATGTACTACAGCATCTCGACCACCAAGATCGCCCGCGTGAACAACCTCGGCCAGGTCACGGCCGTCTACAGCACCGGCGACTACGAGCTGCACCACGACTACGTCTTCGACGGCGACGGCAACCTGCTCGTGCTCGCGAGCGACCTCGGCTCCGAGGCCGACCTCGACATCGACCGCAAGGGCGACAAGACCAAGGAGAAGCGCAACAACGTCGAGGACAAGGTCATCAAGGTCGACGTCAACACCGGCGAGATCTCGCTCGTGGTCGACACCGGCCAGATCTTCCCCGACCTCAAGGCCAAGGCCAAGGTTGCCTCCGACGGCGACCTCGACTGGATCCACATCAACACGATCCAGTACCTGGGCGACAACAAGGTCATCTTGAGCTCGCGCGAGACCTCCACGGTCATCAAGCTCTCCGACATCTACGGCACGCCGCAGGTGGAGTGGCTCATGGGCGACCCGTCGTTCTGGAAGGGCTCCGGCTTTGAGGACAAGCTGCTCACCAAGGTGGGCATCTTCGCGAGCGCCGGCGGCCAGCACAGCGTGACCTACCTGCCCGACGCCTCGCTCGGCGAGGGCGTGTATCGCCTGCTCATGTTCGACAACAACTTCGGTTCGGCCGAGAGCTACCCCAAGTTCGACTGGAGCCAGCTGGGCTCCGCCGTGGTGACCGAGTACAACAAGGGCACCCACTCGTTCGCCCGCCTGCTCACGGTCGACGAGAACGCGCGCACCTACACGCTCGACGAGCAGATCCAGGTTCCGTTCTCGGCCTACGTGAGCTCCGCGCAGCTCGTGGGCGACGCGGGCAACATGCTCGTGGACTCCGGCCAGGCCAAGCTGTTCTCGGAGTACGACCGCTTCGGCGTCAAGATCGCCAAGTTCGAGTTCGCGGCCGAGCGCTTCATCTACCGCGTGTACAAGTACGACTTCAGCGGCTTCTTCTTCGCGTAAGGGGGGCCGGGCGGCTGGGTGCGGTCGCGCGGGCTTTGCGGTCCGCCCCGCGCTAGTTCGCACAGTGGCAAGCGCGCCCCCTGTTGGCGCGCCCGCAGGCTAGCGAAGGCGGCATCGGATTAAGTTCCGGTGCCGCCTTTTTGCTGCCGCTACACCCTCGTCTCGAGGTCGAGGCGCTTTTGCATGCGGAGCAGGTGGAAGGTGAGCACGATCTTCGCGACGGTCTCGTACGATAGCAAATACGCCCTCTGTTGGGGCCTACACACAAACAAAGGCGGCACCGAACTGCATCCGGTGCCGCTATTTTGCTTACGGGGTTGTTCGCTGAGGCTTGGGTTTCGCCTTATCCGGCGAGCAGGTTCATGCCCACCGAGATGAACGCGAGCACCACGCCCACGATCGACTCGCCGCCCAAAAGGCCGCTCGCCACCACGAGGCCCTGCTCCTGGAACTCGGGGTCGTTGCCGCGGCCGCTCAGCTTGTCGTAGGCGAGCTTGACCACGGAGCCCAGGAACGCCGTGAGCGACATGTAGAACGGCAGGTAGACGCCGAGGCCCACCATCATGGCCGGCAGGCCCGCCCAATAGAGCGCGATGCCGGTCACGAGGCCCACCAGGAACGCCGGCACGCTCGGGATGCCCGAGACCATGGTGGCGACCACGCTCGCCTGGGCTGAGACGAACGCCTTGTCGGGGCCAAAGGCGTCGGTGCCATAGGCGGTGACGAGCGCCATCATCACGGCCGCGGCCACGAGCGCGCCCACGAGGCCGCCGATGGCCTGGCCGAGCCACTGGGCACGCGGGCTCGTGCCGAGCACCGCGCCCGCCTTGAAGTCGTTCATGACGTCGCCCGCGAGGCCGCAGGCCACGGCCACCACGCCGGCAACAAAGAAGAGCTGCACCTGGGCGAGGTCGGAGATTGCGGCCACGATGAGCATCACGATGAGGCCGAAGATCTCCATGGGGTCGATGCCCGTCTGGCCGCAGCTCTGCGCGCTCATGATGGTTGTCACAAAGGTGAGGAGCACCATGACCACGGACGCCACGGGGCCGAGCCCGAGCGCAAAGCAGCCGAGGAGCGCCGCGGCGGCGCAGACGAGGCCGATGATCCCGGCGTCGAGCTTGAGCGAGCCCGAGATGAGCGATGCGCTTGCGCCATCGGCGCCGCTCTCGCCCTCGGTGCTGTTCTTGAGGCCGCGCACGATGCCCGCGACCTGCGGCGCGATGTCTTTGAGCACGACTGCCGCGCCCGAGCCCATCATGAGGCCCATGCCGAGCGACTTGACGATGCCCGAGGCGGTATCCACGTCAAAGAGGCCGGCCGCCGTTCCGCCCGCGATGATGCCGAAGTTGCCGATGAGCGCGCCCGCGAACCAGAAGGCCACGGGGGCAAAGCCCACGAGGAATCCCACCGAGAGCATCATGGGGGAGTTGTAGATACCAAAGCTCACGCCCGGGACGTTGAGCTGGCAGAACATGGCTGGGATCACGCCGAGGCCGTCGCGCAGGACGCTCCAAAGGCCCGCGAGACCCATGGAACCGAAGAGCCGGGCGCCCGTCTTGCCGCCGGCCTCGGTGGCGCGCAGCGTTTGGGCCGCGGCGCTGCCGGTGGGGAACTCGAGCGCGGCATCGACGATGAAGTGCCGGTGGATGAGCGCTGTGCACACGAGCCCGAGCGCGGTGCCCGCGAGCGCCACGACGAAAATCTCGACCCAGCCGAGCTGGTCGCCCAGGCCGAGCATCCAGGCGCCCGGGATGGTGAAGGCGAGGCCGCCCGCGACCATGGCGCCGGCTGACATGATGGTGTGCGTCACATTGGCCTCGTTGAGGCTCGCGTTGCCGAGCAGCTTGAGAAAGAAGAGCGAGATGACGGCGGCAAAGATGATGGGCCAGGGGAGGGCACCCATCTTGAGGGCCGTGTAGGCCGAGCTTGCCGTGATGATGACGCAGCCGAGGCATCCGATGATGACCCCGCGCAGCGTGAGTTGGCCGCGCAGCTCCGCGCGGTCGTTCCTGTTGCTCATATGTACTCCTTTGCGTATATCCGCTCCCCCTGGTGCGGGCGCGCACATGCGGGCTCCTTATGCCGCATGCCGCCGATCCGCGAGGAGTCGGGTTACCGGGGCGCGTCGCGTGAGCGCGCGAGCGCCGCAGCCCAGTATAGGGCGTGCGTGCTGCTACACTCTCCAAAAAAGGCAGATGGGGGCGCGGGCCGGCGGTCCGCCCTAAAACTTTGGGAGCACGAATGGACGAACTGAGCGGAGCGATCCTCGCCCTCGACATGGGCAACACCACGGCCAGGTTCGGCCTCTTCGCCGGGGACGAGAGCGAGCCGCGCGGCACCTGGGAGCTTACGGCGCCCGAGCACCTGACCGTCGACGAGGCGCGGCTCATGGTGGCGCAGGGCATCTGCGGCTGCCTGGGGCAGGGCACCGCGCCGATGGCGCTCGTGGCCGCCGCCCCGCTGCCCGTGCGCGCGATCCTCTCGTGCGTGGTGCCCTCGCTCGCCGCCCCGCTCGAGGCCGCACTCGCCCGCATGTGCGCCGCGCGCCCGCGCGTGGTGGGGCCGGGCCTCAAGACCGGGCTCAAGATGCGCTACGACGACCCGGCCGAGGTGGGGCCCGACCGCATCGCCGACGCGGTGGCGGCGCGTGCGGCCTACGGTGCGCCCGCGATCGTGGTCGACTTGGGAACGACCACGAACATCGAGGTCGTCGACGCGGCGGGCGACTTCGCAGGCGGCATCATCGCGCCTGGCCTCGACCTGGGCGCCCGCTCGCTCTCGGCGGCAGCCGCGCGCCTGCCCGAGTTCGACCTCGCAGAACCGGTCCGCGTAATCGGCAAATCAACCCGCGAGGCCATGCGCTCGGGAGTGGTCCTCGGCGAAGCAGCCCGCATCGACGGTCTGCTCGCCATGATCGAGGCAGAGCTAGCCGAGGGAGCAGGCGGCAAACGAGGAAGCGCCACGAGCCGCGGCACCAAGGCGTGCACCGCCGCAGCTAACGGCCCCGCCGCTCGGGCCGCCGAAGCAAGCGCCAGTGCAGCTCCCAACAACGGACCCCACGGCACCGAAGCGGTTGGCTCCGACCCTGCAGACCGAGCCAAAGCCCCCGCAATCGTAGTAACCGGCGACCACGCAACCGAGGTGGCAGCACTCCTAACCCACAAGGCAGCAGTGGACGAGACCTTGACCCTGCGAGGCCTAGCCCAACTCCACCGCCTAAACGAACCAAGACCCCGCAAACGCTGCTAGGGGAGTAATCGTTTCCCGTTCAGCAAAGTTAACGTGAGCCCTGGAGCGGGAGATAAGGTCCATCGCGAGTTCCGCACGAGATTCGGCAGGTAGACGCAGCTATACCATCGCCTGCTAACGGAACTGCCAGAACCCCGAATCAAATGGACCCTTCGACCGAACAGCGTCGCGGTAGGTAAGGACTGCGTGCAAGCACGGTAATTCACCGTGCCGCGTTCCCGTGCATGCGGCTGCGCGTTCAGCCTGAGCGCTTATGACTTAGACGCTACGCTCAAGTGTCGGAACGCATGCTGATCAACCTAATGCGCGCGCAACCAAACGCCCAACAAAGTCAACGTAAGGACCGGGGCGGGAGATAAGGCTCGTCGCGAGTTCCGCACGAGCCGGAGGCCACTTAATGTGGCCTCCGTGCGAGCAGGACTGCCCGAGCAGCGAGTCTTGTCTCCCGCCCCGGGCCGCCAGGCAGATTCGGTGTTCGAGCGTAGGGGCACAGGGTCAATGTTGCGAGCTGTACGTGTCGGTGCGACGCTCGCTTCGCATAGACCGCGCCGGCGCGGGTACCCTCCACTACAATACTGTGCAACCCAGACCCTACAGCGACGATGGAGGTCGAGCCATGTCGAGCAAACGCGAGGACGTCATCACCTGGGACGAGTTCTTCATGCGCGTGGCCATCGCGGCCAAGCTCCGAAGCAAGGACCCGAACACGCAGGTGGGCGCCTGCATCGCGAGCACGAACCAGCGCATCCTCTCGGTGGGCTACAACGGAACGCCCTCCGCGCTGAACGACGACGACTTCCCCTGGGGGACCTCCGACGACCCGCTCGAGGACAAGCACAACTACGTGGTACACGCCGAGGCCAACGCCGTGCTCAACTACCGCGGCTCGCTCAAGGACCTCGAGGGCTCCACGGTCTACGTCACGCTGTTCCCGTGCCACGATTGCGCCAAGATTCTCGCGCAGGTGGGCGTGGGAGAGGTCGTCTACCAGGAGAATAAGTACGCCGACACCGACGACTGCCGCATCAGCCGCCGGATCCTCGACTCGTGCGGCATCAGCTACCGCCAGGTGGTCGTGGAGGGGTAAAGCCGCGCGTCCGCCATGATCATGCTGCATGGCTTGCCGCGTCGGCACCCGCTGCCCGCACCCTGCACCCAGCCCCACCTGCCGCGCGCCGGCCCGGCCAATCATCCGCCCTCCGGCCTGTGCAGCTTTAAAACCGCCGCAAGGCGCACACATTTGCCGTTGATGCGCTGTAGTACCATGCAGAGCATTGCGGGCGCGCCGCGCCCCTATCCAAAACACGAAAGGAGCCCTTGTGGCCGTTAACGAAGAGCTGCTCAAGAAGGTCCTCGAGGAGATCCGCCCCAACCTCCAGGCCGACGGCGGCGACATGAACTACATCGGCGTGGACGACGAGGGCGTGGTGCAGCTCGAGCTGCAGGGCGCCTGCGCCGGCTGCCCCATGAGCTCGCTCACCCTCTCTATGGGCATCGAGCGCATCCTTAAGGAGCACGTGCCGGGCGTCACGCGCGTGGAGGCCGTCAACAACGGCGAGGCCGGCGACCTTTACGACGAGTACGCCCCGTTCTAAGCCGCCAACGTGCTCAACGATCTTTACCACAGCCTGAGCCCGGTCGCTATCTCGGCCGGGCCCATCACTATCTATTGGTACGGGCTCGCCTACATCGCGGGCGCGATCCTCACAGGTATAGTTATGTACCGCACGCAGCGCCGCTGGGGGCTCGACCTTACGGTCGACGACCTCTCGACCATCGTGGTGGGCGCCGTCTTCGGGCTCATCATCGGCGCGCGCCTCTTCTACGTGATCTTCTACGGCGACGGCTACTACCTGCAGAACCCGGCCGAGATCCTGGCCGTCAACAAGGGCGGCATGAGCTTTCACGGCGGACTCGTGGGCGGCGTGCTCGGCGGCGTCGTGGCCTGCCGCCTGCTCAAGATCGACCCGTGGACCATCGCCGACCTTGCCGCTTGCGGCGCCCCGCTCGCGCTCTGCCTGGGGCGGTGCGCCAACTTCGTGAACGGCGAGCTCTGGGGCAAGCCCTGCGGGAGCGACTTCCCGCTCGGGGTGGTCTTCGGCGGCACGGCCGGCAACGTGGCACGCCACCCGTCGCAGCTCTACGAGGCCCTGCTCGAAGGCATCGTGCTCTTCTGCATCCTGCAGTTCATGAGCCGGCGCACACCGCGCATGCCGCAGGGATCGTTCATCGGAACGTTCGTTTTGGGCTACGGCATCGTGCGCTTTCTGGTGGAATTCGTGCGCGTCCCCGACGCCCAGCTCGGCTATCTCTTTGGCGGCGTGGTCACCATGGGCCAGCTGCTGAGCCTGCCGCTCGTGGCCATCGGCGCGGCGCTCGTCTTCTATGCGCGCCGGCGCGTCCACGAGCAGCGCATCTACCTCTAATCTCATTCCTAAGCTCCTGTAGCAGGTGATTTTTTGCAGAACAAGATCGAGACCGCTCATCCCTCGTTCAAGGACTCGGCGCGCGAGCTGTGGTTCAAGCGCTACCCGGTGACCCAGACGCTCGCGGCCTTCGCGCTTGCGGTGTTTGCCACCTGCGCGATCTCCATGGACCCGCTCAACGTGTCGGGCGGCGACGTCATCAAGGTCGACCCGGCCGCCACGGGGGCGTACTTCACCTTCCTCAAGGTCTTTCTCTCGTTCACAGGCAACTACGGTGCGCTCGCCTCGCTCTCCCTCGCCTGCCTGCTCACCTTCCCGTTCCGCTACGTGTTCTTCGGCCGGCGCGACTCGCGGCGTCCCTCGGTCATCATCCCGGCGCTGATCCTCGCGTTCTGCTTCGTGGTGGGGCGCAGCTATGACGTCACGGACGGCGCGGCGGCCATCCTCGCCGACGCCGCCTGCGTGATCGCCGCCTTCATCCAGTTCGCGGGCTGGTACGTGCTGGGGCACGTGGGCATCTATCTCTTTTACGAGGTGCTCGACTGGCTCGGCTCCCATAAGCTCGAGTTCTCTGAGACCCGCTTTGGCCGCGCCTGGCAGGCGGCCGACTTCGTGCTCAACAAGCATCCGTTTTTGGCGCCGTTCCTCGTGCTCGTCATCGCGTGGCTGCCGACCCTTTTGGGTTCGGCGCCGGGCCTCTTCATGGGCGACACGGGCGCGCAGATTCGCCAGTGGTTCGGCCTCAGGAACGGCCCGAGCACATACCTCAAGCTCATCGACCCGCATGAGTTCCTGAACGCCCACCACCCGGTGCTGCACACGGCATTCTTGGGCACGTGCGTGGAGGCGGGTCTCGCGCTCTTCGGCAGCGCGAACATGGGCCTGCTCATCTACACGCTCATCCAATACACGGTGACGGCCCTCAGCATGGCCTACCTGCTCTCCACGCTCCGCAGGTTCGGGGCGGGGCTTGTAGCGCGCCTGTGCATCCTCGCGTTCTTCGTGTTCATGCCGATGTTCTCCAACTACGCCGTGCTCATCACCAAGGACGTGCTCTTTGCCGACTTCTTGCTCGTGATGATGATGCAGGTGGCAAAGCTCCTGCTCCCGCGCTTTATCAAGGGGAACGCGGGCGAGGCGCGCGGAACCAAGGGCAGCGAGGACGTTGAGCCTGCAACCGAGGTGGGCAAGCTTGAGGCGGGGGAGTCCATGGACGAGCCTGGCCTGACGTTGAGCGAGGCCGCTGACGTGGCTGTCGATGCAGCCGATGATTCCGCCGCCGGCCCTGCGACCGCCTTCCGCTCCCTCCCCGCGATCGAGATACCGTTCACCAGATTCGACTGGGTGCTCCTGGTCGTCTCGGCGCTCGGCACGTCGTTCTTCCGCAACGGCGGCTTCGTGCTGCCGGCCGTGGCCCTCGTGCTCGTGTCGATCGCCCTTGCCGTCGACCGCCGCCGCGCCGCTCGCCCGGGCTCCCACGTGCTCGCGCCGAGCCGCCTGCTCGTGGCGGCGCCCATCGTCGTGGCGTGCATCGCGCTCGGCTCCTACCTGTGGTTCTCGAACGTCTTCATGCCCGAGCACGGCATCTCGCCCGGCTCGCGCCGCGAGGTCCTCTCCATCCCGTTCCAGATGACGGCCCGCTTCGTGCAAAAGCACGACGGCGCACATTCGGGCGTCAAGAACGGCACCGACGACGGGCTCGTCACCAAGGAGGAGCGCGAGGTCATCGACCGCGTGCTCAACTACAGCACGCTTGGCAAGCGCTACGACCCCAACAAGTCCGACGACGTCAAGAGCGGCTTCAACGAGTACGCGTCCAAGGCCAACCTCGATGCCTACTTCGAGGTGTGGGTCGAGATGTTCTGGAAGGACCCCGAGTGCTACGTCTCGGCGCTCGTGAACAACTACTACGGCTACTTCTATCCGAGCGAGCAGGACGTGTGGACCTATAGCCCCGCCACCTCGCGGCGCATCATGGCGCGTAAGTCCAACCAGGTGAAGCCCTTCGACTTCGCCCCGTTCGGCTCGCCCGTCAACTCCTTCTGCGGGCAGCTCGTGAACGTCTACCGCGTGGCCATCCAGAGGATCCCGCTGCTCTCGCTCACCATGAGCTCGGCCACCTACGTGTGGCTCATGGCGCTCTCGTCCATCTACCTGCTGCGCGGCCGGCAGTGGCGCGCGCTCGCGCTCTGGGTGACGTTCTGGAGCATCCTCGCGGTGTGCCTGATCGGCCCCTGCAACGGCGCCACCTACATGCGCTACATCTACCCGGTCGTGCTCATCGCGCCGTTCGTGGCGGCCGTCACGCTCACCTGGCCGCGTCCGTTCCGCAGCCGCCGCGCGTAGTTGCGGCGGTGGGCTGAGCCCAGAGCGCTTGGTGGCAGCGGGCCGAACTGAGCCTGCGCGCCGCCGTTCGCAATCTCAGGCTGCCCTGGCTCCCGCAGCGCGTTCCGCTGCTTACGGCCCCGTCCCGCACCTCTCGTTCGCCTGCTGCGCATAGCCGCCCTGCGTGGGCGTTGCGTGCGCGGCCCAAGAGAGGGTGTACCGGCGCCGGCAATCGGAGTATTATCTACCACCGTATGTTCACATTGCCCGTGCGCGCGGAGGCCAGGCGCCCCGCATGCGCGAGTTCAGGTCGTTATCGAATAGGAGAATCGAATGTCCGGACACTCTAAGTGGGCCACAACCAAGCACCGTAAGGGCGCGCAGGACGCCAAGCGTTCCGCCCTCTTCTCCAAGCTGAGCCGCAACATCACCGTCGCCGCCCGCCTCGGCAACGACCCCAACCCCGAGAACAACGCCTCGCTGGCCGCCGCCGTGGCCAAGGCCAAGGCGCAGTCCATGCCCAAGGACAAGATCAAGTCGGCCATCGACAAGGCCTTCGGCACCGGTGCCGACGCCGCCGTGTACGAGAACATCGTCTACGAGGGCTACGGTCCCGCGGGCGTGGCCGTCTACGTCGAGTGCCTCACCGATAACCGCAACCGCACCGCCGCCGACGTGCGCTCCGCGTTCTCCCACGCGGGCGGCAACCTCGGCACCACCGGCTCGGTGGCCTTCCAGTTCGAGCGCAAGGGCCAGATCGTCGTGGCCAAGGAGGTTCTCGACCCCAACGCCAAGAAGGAGACCATGATCGCCAACGGTGCTGCCGGCGACGAGGACGAGTTCATGATGGCCGTGGCCGAGGCCGACGGCGAGGACTACGAGGACGCCGACGACCAGTGGGTCGTCACCACCGCCCCCAACGACCTCATGGCCGTTTCCAAGGCGCTCGAGGAGCAGGGCATCGAGGTCAAGGGCTCCGAGCTCACCATGATCCCGACTACCCCGACGGCCGTTTCCGGCGCCGACGCCAAGAAGGTCCAGCGCCTCATCGACCGTCTCGAGGAGCTTGACGACGTCCAGGACGTCTACAGCACCATGGACATGACCGACGAGGTCATCGCCGCCCTCGAGGAGGAGTAAACTCCGGTGCAGGCGCGCCCTGCACGCATATGATCTGTTTGGAGCCGAGCCCGTGCGCGCATGCGCCGAGCCCGGCTCGTTGCTAAGAGGGGAGGAATACCCGTGCGCATCTTCAAGAAGCTCTTGGCCGTCGTGTATCTCGCGGCCGCGGTCTGCACCCTCGGCTGGTTCGGCGGCATGGTGTTCACCACGTATTCCCCGCGCCTGACGCTCCTGCTGCGCCACGAATTCGCGGCGCGTGTGGCCGTGGCCGTGAGCCTCGGCATCACCTCGTTCGGCGTGCTCGTCACGGTGCTGCGAACGCTCTTCGCCCGCGCCGAGATCAAGAGCATGCGCGTGGACGGCACCCCCGAGGTCGAGGTTGCCCTCGCGGCGATCGAGTCGTGCGCTCGCGCCGCCGCCTCCGAGGAGGAGGACGTGCTGGTCGACCGCGTGCTCGGACGCCTCAAGGGTTCCGACAAGGCGCGTGTGGCGCTCACGCTCGAGCTTATCTACCTGGGCGAGGAAGACCTCAAGTCCGTGGGGTCCCGCGTGCGCGAGCACGTGGAGGGTGCCTGCTCCAAGATGACCGGCACCCAGGACGTCGCCGTGCGCGTGCGGTTTCTTCCCACCAAGACCAAGACGCTGACCAAGGAGGTTTCCGGTGAGCGAGAGTAACGACAAAAAGGCCAAGTCCGCACCTCAGCTGGCGATCGATTTTGCGCCGAGCGAGGGTGCTGCGGGCGTTGCCGCTGCCGCCAAGACCAAGGCGAAGGAGCAGAAGAAGCTTGCCGTCGCGAGCGCGAGCGGCTCCGCGGAGGCTGCGGCCGCTGCGACCGGGCATGCCGATGACGACGACCTCAAGGATGCCGTCGGCCTGCTCAAGGGCATGGGCGCCACCGCCTGGCGCTACGCCGTAAAGCACCCCGGCACCGCCAAGGGCGCGCTCGCCGGGTTCATCCTCGCCGTGCTCATCCTCACCGTGGGCCTTTGGGACACGATCATCATCGCGGTCTTCGTGCTCGTGGGCGCGCTGATCGGCCAGATGCGCGACGGGGACAACGGAATCGTCAACTTCTTCGGCCGTCTCTTCGGCGGCGGTCGCTGATCTTTGCAAAGGAGCATCTCATGGCAACCGAGAATCTTGAGGAGCTGAACGAGGCCGCGGCAAACGATGCCGAGGTCGAGCAGACGGAGCTTGCGGCCGTGCCCGAGGAGGAGGTCGAGGAGTTCGACGAGACCGAGGACTCCCTCACCTATTCGAACGGCGTGATCGAGAAGATCGTGGCCATGGCCACCCGCGAGGTGCCGCACGTGCTCGGCATGAAGGGCAACCTCATGCACTTCGTGCAGGAGCAGTTCGGCGCCGAGAGCCTCACCAAGGGCGTCTCGGTGGAGGTCACCGAGGATAACCGCGTGGTCGTGAACATCTCGGTGATCATCGAGTACGGTGCCTACGCCCCCGACATCTTCGAGGACGTCAAGGAGCGCGTGACCGAGCGCCTGCAGGCTATGACGGGCCTCGAGGTGGCGGGCATCAACCTGCGCATCGAGGACGTGGTGACTTCCGAGGAGTACGCCGAGAGCCAACGCCACCTCATCGACGGCCACAGGGCCGAGGGCGAGCTCGCCGCGGAGTAAGCGGACCGGCTGAGCAGGCAGGCGGCTGGTGAGCGGAGTCGCGCTTGAGCCGTTGTAGCCTTGAGGCAGCAGGGGGTCGTTCGCGATTGCCCGGTCACTGTTTTGCGCGTTTGAGCCTTGCTTAATGACACCGTAAAGTGCGCCGGCCTCCCGTGGGAGGTCGGCGCGGTACAGTAGAATCAATTAAAAGCGCAACAACTTGGGCCGATTTGTCCGAGATGCTTGGTTGCAGCTTGCGGGTGCCTCGGCACCCGTTTTTGGAAAAGGGAAAGGAAGAACTATGTTCTGTAGAAATTGCGGCACGCAGCTGGAGGACGGCGCGCGCTTCTGCCCTGAGTGCGGCACGCAGGTAGCCGACGCGGCCGCCGCGCAGCCCGTTGAGCAGCCCACGGCTCCCGCCGAGCAGTCTGCCGAGTCGGCGCAGCCCGAGCCAGCCGCCGAGCCGGCGCAGCCTGAGGCCGCCCCGCAACAGCCCGAGCAGCCCGCGGCCCAGCCGGAGCCCCAGCCCCAGCCTGCCGCCCAGCAGCAGCCAGCTGCCGCCTACGCCGCCCCGCAGCCGCAGTACGCGCCCCAGCCCGTCGGCCCCCAGTACGCCAAGGGCTGCCTCGCTCAGGCGTTCTCCGACATGACCAAGGTCAAGGGCGTCTTCGCTCGCGTGTGCCAGATCGCCTTCCTGCCGGCGCTCATCGGCGTGGTCTCGGTGATCGTCACCTTCATCCCCGTCATCGGCTGGCTTGCCTGCCCGCTCGGCCTGCTTCTCGCCTACGTTGCCTCGGTCTGCGGCTCGGGCTACGCCATCGAGTGGGGTCGCGATCTCACGCGCGGCGAGGGCTTCGACATCAACAAGCCGCTTCTGCGCTCCTCGGCGTTCGCGCTCGGCATCTTCGCTTCGGCGCTGACGACGGTGCTGAGCCTCGTTGCGTGGGTCCCCAGCACGATGTTCAATATCCTCTCGGGCCAGAACGACATCGCTAATCTGCTCGCGAGCTACTTTTTCCGTACGGACACCTTTGCCAGCAACTATATGGCCAGCTCCCTCGACGTGCTGAGCAGCCTCTTGAGCTCCCTGCTCTCGCTGGCGTCAGTCGTCTTCACCGTCATCTTCGGCATGGTCTCGGCCGCGGCTGTCATGCGCCTGGCCATGACGGGCCGCATCGAGAGCGCGTTCTCGCTCGGCAAGGTCTGGAAGAGCTGCAAGAAGGAGCTCGGCAAGCTGTTCTGCGCAACCGTTCTTGCGGACCTTCTCGTTGGCCTGGTGGCGTTCCTTGTTCTTCTCGTCGTCACGATCGTGTTCATCGTGGTTGCAGGCATCTTTAGCGCGGGCTACGCAAGCGGCTACAACAGCGTGGGCTACAGCAACTACGGCGGCGGCTTTTCGGGCTTCCTCGGCGGCCTTGGCGGCATGCTCGCCATCTACCTCGTGATCGTGGTGTTCGTCGTCATGTTCTCCAGCGTCTTCGGCAGCATGCTCAAGTACCGTGCGCTCGGCCACTGGGCCGCGCGCTACGCCGAGGGCTGGACGGACGGTAACGACCCCGACTTCACCATCTACCTGCCGGGCGACCGTAAGCCCGGTGCTGCTGCCGCGCCCGCTGCCGCTCAGCCCGTTGCGGCCCCGGTGAACACCGCTGCCGCCCAGCCTGCGGCCTCCGCCGAGCCGGCACCCGCAGCGCAGCCTGCGGCCGGGTCCGCTCAGCCCGAGGCTGCAGCCGATTCCGCCCAGTCGGCCCCGGCGCAGCAGAACCCCTTCGGCCCCACCGATCCGGGCCCCCTTGCCTAACGGCCACACCTCGTTCGTTTGACCAACTTTTATCGAAAGCCTTTTGAAAGGACCAATCATGTTTTGCTCTCACTGCGGAAACCAGGTGGACGAAGGCGCCAGCTTCTGCCCCAAATGCGGCACTCCGGTAGATACGGCAGCCGCCGCGGCTCCCGTTGAGCAGCCCGTCACCCCTGCGCCCGAGCCACAGCAGCAGTATGCCGGCCAGCAGCAGTATGCGGCCCAGCAGCAGCCCTACGCGCAGCCCGCTGAGGAGGAGAAGAGCAAGATCGCCGCAGGCCTTCTGGGCATCTTCCTCGGTGCGCTCGGCATCCACAAGTTCTACCTCGGCAACACGACAGCCGGCGTGATCATGCTCGTCGTGTCGCTCGTGACCTGTGGTATCGGCGCCGTCGTCATGGAGATCATCGGCCTCATCGAGGGCATCATCTACCTCACCAAGTCCGATGCCGACTTCTACCGCATCTACGTGGTCAACAAGAAGGCCTGGTTCTAAGAGCGCGGCCTCTGGGCCCGGGCGCTCGCTTTGGGGCACCCGGGCCCAGGTCTTGCGCATGCCGCGTCGCCCTTGAGCACGCGCGGCAACGAGGTCTTGAATATGAAATCGACCATCGCGAACAAGCGGAACAACTCGGAAGGCGAGCGCGCAAGGCTGCGTGCCGCCTTTCTTTTTGCGGGGGCAGCTCTGGCGGGGCTGGTGCTGTCCGTGCTTCTGTTCTGGAAGAGGGGCATCGGCTGCCCGATCCGCTACCTCACCGGCGTGCCCTGCCCCGGCTGCGGCATGACGCGGGCCTGGTTGTCTGCGTTGCACGGCGATCTGGCAGCAGCGTTTGCGTACCACCCGCTCTTCTGGGCTGTGCCCCTGGCGGTCGCACTGGCCCTCGCGCGCGTTGCCGCGCGGCAGAAGAGCATCCAACGCGCACTCAATATCGCGCTAGCCGCAATCGCCGCAGCAACCATCGTGCTCTGGATAATCCGACTCATCGATCCTGCGAGCATCATCTATATAACAGAGCCCGCATGGCTCGAACTCGTAGGAGCCATGGTTGTCTTCTAGAGCAGCCGGTGTGCGATCTTGAGTGAGCAACTCGTTGCGGGTCGGGGCTGGTCGTGTCGTTGCGCGCGGATGTCAGGCGTTCGACATTGAGAAAGAGCCGTCCAAGTGGGCGGCTCTTTCTGTCTTGAGGTGATATCTGTTGCCCATAAACCATGGGCATGCGCCATTCACAACGATGGAACGGAGAATGATCGACGGGAAGGTCGGGCGTCTCTCGCCCGTTACTCCTCTGCCAAGAAGTCGATCGCGTATTGCGCGGCGACCATGCTGCCTTTGGCGAGCACGGACTCGTCCACCTTGTAGTAGCAGGAATGCTGCGGGTGCACGGCGCCGATCTGCGGGTTGCGCGTGCCCACGAACGCGAGGACGCCGGGCGCCTCGTGCAGGAACTCGGCAAAGTCCTCGCCCGAGAGCGTGCCGCGGTACGACCCCACGCCTTCCACCCCAAGCGTCTTGACGACGGCGGCGCGGCAGCGTGCGCTGCATGCGGGGTCGTTCTCGACCTTGAGGTTGGCGACGGTGTAGTCGGTGAGCGCGGCCTCGCAGCCGAGGGCGGCGGCAGTCTCCTTGGCCACGCGCTCGATGAGCTGCGGCATCTGGTCGTGCAGCTCCATGTTGTAGGTGCGCACCGTGCCGGTGAGATATGCGCTGCCGGCGATGACGTTGCGCGCGGTGCCGCCGTGGAACTCGCCGACGGTCACCACGGCGGGCTCGTAGGGGTCGGCCGTGCGCGAGACGATCGTCTGCAGGGCGCTCACGATCTGCGCGCCCGCCACGACGGCATCGTGGCCGCGTTCCGGCATGGCGCCGTGGCAGCTCGTGCCGTGCACGTCGATGCGGAACCAGTCGGTGTTAGCCATGCGGTCGCCGGCCTCGCAGCTGATGGTCCCGGCGTCGACCTCGCTCCAGATGTGCTCGGCGAACACGCCGTCCACGCCCTCGCACACACCCTGGCCGATCATCATCTTGGCGCCGCGGCCGTTCTCCTCGGTGGGCTGGAACACGATGCGCGCCTCGCCGTGGATCCGGTCGGTCATGCGGGTGAGGATCCGCAGGCAGCCGAGCATCATGGCGATGTGGCAGTCGTGCCCGCAGGCGTGCATGCGGCCCTCGTTCACGCTCGCCCAGGGCTCGCCGGTCTGCTCGGTCACGGGGAGGGCATCGATGTCGGCGCGCAGCAAGATGCGCCTGCGCGGGGTCCCGTCTGCGCGGTAAGCGTCGGGCGCG
Organism: bacterium; assembly: GCA_963611895.1. GTDB lineage: Bacteria > Actinomycetota > Coriobacteriia > Coriobacteriales > Coriobacteriaceae > Collinsella. Next base: position 89 of record CAVDTO010000003.1, on the reverse strand, counting down.
GTTCCGGCGAGGGTTGCCACGAGGCCGGTCTCGAGCGGACGCTCAAAGGGGATGCCCATGGCGGTCAGCTCGCGCGCGATATCCTCGGT
>CAVDTO010000002.1:0-38814 GCA_963611895.1 bacterium | reverse complement strand
CAGTCCTGCTCGCACGGAGAGCACATTAAGTGCTCTCCGGCTCGTGCGGAACTCGCGATGGACCTTTGCTCCGGACCTCCGGCCTACCGTGACTCGGTTGCTGGGATTCCGTAGTTCGGGTTGGGGCGTTGCTTGGGATGTTTGGCTTTTTTGCTTGAGGCCTTGTGCTGAACGTTTGGCCTTGTGCTCATTATTGACCCCCCCTGCAGCATAGATTAAAGTTGAACCTTAAGACTGTTCTGTCGAGTCGTGTCGGGTTCGGCGTTTGCGTGCGGAGCCGGGCTAAGGGGTAAGGAGAAATCCATGCGATCTATCTTGAAAACGCTTGAGGGGGGGCGTTGAGGCCGCTGGCCTGCGCTGCGGCCGTGCTCGCTGCGGCGCTGACGCTCGCCCTGCCCGTTAACCATGCTCTGGCCGGGGTGCTGACGGACTCGGCGGCCACCGCCGTCTACCTGGCTCCCGGCAAGGCCGCCGCTGCCCTGGGCGTCTCGCTGCCCGGGACGGGCGACGGGGCTTCCGCCGCGCTGCTCGCCGTCGCCGGCGTCGCGCTCTTCGCCGTCGCGGCAGCCGTCGGTCTCAGGGGCAAGCGCTCGCCGATGAGGTCCTCGCTCGCGCTCGCGGTCGCCGTCCTGGGCGTCGCGGCGACGCTTTTCGCCGGCACGTCGCTTGCCTTTGCGGGCGGCGAGAACGGTGTCTTCACCGCCACGTCCGAGATCACCGCGACCTACGACGCCGACGGCAGCATCTCCGTTCCCGACGTGGAGCTCAAGAATGAGACGGGCTCCGCGGTCGTCCTCGAGGGCGCCAAGGTCGTCTCCGATTACGGCTTCGTCAGCGGCTGGACCAGCGACGCGGCCGGCAAGACCGTCGAGCCCGGCAAGACGCTCACGATCAAGTGGGCCGCAAACTCCAAGCTGCCCGCCGACTGGAAGAAGGGCGAGAAGGTCCGCGTGGGCACCGTCGCCTATAGTTACGTGACCGATGACTCCGCCAAGGACACCGACAAGGGCGGCGCCGACGACAAAGCCGACGGCAAGACCGACGACGCCGACGACAAGGGCGACGGTTCCGCCAAGGCCATCGACTTTTCCAAGGTCGGGCTCAGCACGACCGAGTTCACCTACGACGGCAAGGCCAAGACGCCCGCCATCACCGGCCTGGACGGCCTGGTGGAGGGTACCGACTACAAGGTCGAGTACAGGGACAACGTGGACGCCGGCACCGCGACCGCGACCGTCACGGGCATCGGCAGCCACACCGGCTTCAAGACGCTCGAGTTCACCATCGACCCGCAGGCGATCGACGCGGGCGCGCTCAAGCTGGCCGAAGACATGCTCACCTACGACGGCGAGGCCCACGAGCCCGCCGTCGAGGGCGTCCCCGAGGGCCTCGAGCAGGGCACCGACTACGACGTCACCTACTCCGACAGCGTGAACGCCGGCACCGCCAAGGCAACCGTGAAGTTCAAGGGCAACTACACGGGTTCCGCGACCTTGAGCTTCGAGGTCGAGCGTGCCAAGGTCTCCGTCGCCGCCAACGATGCGACCAAGGTCTACGGCGAGAAGGACCCGACCTTCACCGCGACCGTCTCCGGCCTGGTGGCCGGCGAGGACGAGGGCCTCGTCGAGTACGCCGTCTCCCGCAGCAACGTCGACGTGGAAGATGCCGGCGAGTACGAGGCCGCCATCGTCCCGGCAGGCGACGCCGTCCAGGGCAACTACGAGGTCTCCTACGCCGCCGGCAACTTCAAGATCGGCCCCAAGACGGTGACGGTGACCTGGAAGCCCAAGGGCGACGCCGAGTACACCTATGACGGCGAAAAACATTCCCCGACCGCAACCATCGGCGGGGCTGTCGGGAGCGACGAGCTCGCCCCCGTGTACGCCTACAAGGTGTCTGAGGGTGAGGGCCTGGAAGGGGCCCCGACCGATGCCGGCGCCTACACCGTCACGGTGGAGGGCTTTTCGAGTAAGGGCGACGCAGCCTCCAACTACGCGCTGCCGACCGAGCTCGATGTCGGGCTCTCCAAGTCCTTCACCATTAAGTTCGAGCTGGGCGGCTTCTGGTTTGCTGCAGCGGATGCCAGCTATTCTGATTTGGACAACGCCGTCTCTGACGGCAAGGGTGGGACCAAGGCCGACGTCGTCTACAAGAGCGAGGCCGAGATCAAGGCCGACGTCGCCAAGATTAAAGCCGGGGACGCGGCGGTCATCGGCGAGTACGAGAAGATCATGGAGAAGGGCGAGTACCACCTGTACACCAAGTGGAACGGGTCCGACGTGACCGACGCGAACAGCAAGGACAAGTACGTCGAGTTCCGCATCATCCAGGTGGGCGCCCACGACAAGGACGGCTCCGCGCTGACCTTCGCGGCGACTCATTCGCTGCCCACCGCCCAGCAGATGAACTCCGAGCGGACAAACGCTGGCGGCTGGGCCTCGTCGGCTATGCGCAAAACGGTGTTCGGCGACGACGGCTACGTGCAGGCGGGCCTCTCCGGCCTTAAAGATGCGGCTATCGAAGTGAGCAAGGCGGCCGCCTCGGACAGCACCGGCCAGTGGAAGGTCTCCGCCACCTCCGACAAGTTCTGGCTGCTGTCGAATAGCGAGGTCTTCGGGGACAGCTCCGAGGCCAACACGCTCATAGGCGATGGCTCCTTCAAGGTCGAGGGCCCCCAGTATGACTGGTTCAAGGCTAAGGGCGTCAACGCGAAGGACGACTGGAGCACCGTCAACTCCGCCATCGAGGACATGTGGAAGACGCGGTCTGGTTCGCGTCCCGCGGGCTACTACTCCACGTTTTGGTGGCTCCGCTCGCCGTATGTCGGCATCTCCTACCTCTTCGGCGGTGTGAACTCGGACGGCCGTCCGGGCGTCAGTCACGTCTGCAATGCCTGCAGTGTTGTCCCCGCCTTCTCCATGTAATTCCATAGCCCATAGCGAACGTAAAACGCGACCACCATTCGAACGAAGTCATGTCAGCGTAGAAAGAGCAGCCAATCCAAACGGGTTGGCCGCTCTTTTTCAGGGGGATGCTGTCCGTGATATGCGGTTGGTCCGAGGGCCGTAGGCGGTTAAGCGTAGGACGCCTTCGCTGGGTCCCCGCTGCTAATCGAGTCGCGGTAGGCGCGAGTGGCCGGAATAAAGGTCTGTCGCGAGTTCCGCACGAGCCGGAGAGCACTTAATGTGCTCTCCGTGCGAGCAGGACTGTTCGAGCAGCAGATCTTTATTCCGGACGCTCGGGCCGGACGGGCCCCCGCCGCCGGCGAGCAGGACTGCCCGAGCAGTGGGTCTCGCCCTATCTCTCGGGCCGGACGGTCATAAGAAGCCTTTGTTGCGCGCCTTGTACTCCACTTGGCTAAAGTGTATGATTCTGACCGTTGAACACGCCACTTTAGCAAACTAAAGTACTCGGGAAGGAACATCATGAACGCGAACATCTCTCGTCGCGGATTCATCGGACTCGCCGGAAGCCTCGCCGCTGTGGCGGGCCTCGGCCTTACGGGCTGCGGCGGCTCCGGGAGCGCCGGCTCTGCTGCCAGCTCGTCCAAGAAGGTCGAGGGCGCTGCCAAGACCAAGAAGCTCGTGGTGGGCTTTGACCAGGAGTACCCGCCCTACGGCTTTAAGGGCGACGACGGCGAGTTCACCGGCTTTGACCTCGACCTCGCCCAGGCTGTTGCCGACAAGCAGGGCTGGAAGGTCAAGCTCGAGGCCATCGACTGGGACGCCAAGGACACGCTGCTCAACTCGGGCGCCATCAACTGCATCTGGAACGGCTTTACCAAGGAGGGCCGCGAGGGCCAGTACACCTTCTCCGAGCCCTACATGCTCAACGAGCAGGTCATCGTGGTAAAGAAGGACAGCGGCATCTCCAACTGGAAGGGCCTTGCCGACAAGACGGTCGTGACCCAGACCGACTCCGCCGCGCAGGACGTGCTCGAGGGCGACCAGAAGAAGCTCACCGCCACCTTTGCGGGCGGTGCCGTTCAGACCATCGGCGACTACAACACCGCCTTCATGCAGCTCGAGTCGGGCGCGGTCGACGCCGTGGCCTGCGACCTCTCGATCGCGGCCTACCAGCTTGCCGCCAAGCCCGATGCGTACACGCAGCTCGAGAAGCCGCTCTCGGAGGAGCACTACGCGGTCGGCTTTAAGAAGGGCGACACCAAGACCGCCAAGGCCGTGAACGAAAGCCTCAAGGAGCTCTATGCCGACGGCACCGTCAAGGAGCTCTGCGAGAAGTACGCGAGCTACGGCATGAGCTTCGACAACTGGATTCTCAAATAGAACAACGATGCGGTCGGCGCGTTTGAGCACCAGCCGAATGTGCGACAAAGCGCAAGATTGCATGTGATGCCCGGGGCCGCGATGGCGGCTCCGGGCGCGCGCTTGAAAGTGAGGGACGCGTGTCCATACAGGTCATGATGCAGATGCTCATCCAGGGCTTTTGGGTATCGCTGCAGGTATTTGCCCTGACGCTGCTCGGCTCCGTGCCGCTTGGGATCCCGCTCGCGTTCTTGCGCATGAGCAAGTTCCCGCCGCTGCGCTGGATCGCGCGCGTGTACATCTCCATCATGCGCGGCACCCCGCTCATGCTGCAGATGTTTGCCATCTACTTTGCGCCCTACTACGTGTTCGGCATTCAGCTGACCACCGACTCCAAGTGGTATGCGTGCATCGTGGCGTTCATCATCAACTACGCAGCGTACTTTGCCGAGATCTACCGCTCGGGCCTGCAGTCGATTCCGCGCGGCCAGTACGAGGCCGCCGAGGTGCTCGGCTACACCAAGGGGCAGACGTTCTTCTACATCGTGCTACCGCAGGTGTTCAAGCGCATTCTGCCGGCCATGGGCAACGAGATCATCACGCTGGTGAAGGACACCTCGCTGGCCTTTGCGATCGGCGTGGCCGAGATGTTCTCCACGGCCAAGGCGCTCGTGGCCTCGCAGGTGAGCATGGTGCCGTTCGCCATCGCCGCCGCGATCTACTGGGTGTTCAACTTTGTGGTCGAGCTGGTGCTCGCGCAGTGCGAGAAGAAGCTCGATTATTACCACGACTAAGGGTGTTCCGCCGTTCTAGCGAACGGCGGACCGGCCGACGCTGCGCCCGCATCTGTTGGCCAATATGGCGCTCAAACCGTCGCTTGCGTGCGAAGCACGCGGCGCTCCTCTTTCGCGTCACCTTGCCTCAACAGCTGCGCGCTCGCTGACATTACCTGTACTGGGAGGTTCCCATGGCTGATTACGTTATGAAACTCGAGAACGCTCGCAAGGCGTTCGGTGAGAACGAGGTGCTCAAGGGCATCACGCTCGAGGTCGAGCGCGGCGAGGTCGTGGCGATCATCGGCCCCTCGGGCGGCGGCAAGTCGACGCTCTTGCGCTGCGCCACGATGCTCGAGACGCTCGACGGCGGCTCGCTCTCGTTTGGCGAGGTTGCCGTGGCGAGCGACGAGGACGGCCGTGCGGTCTACGCCAAGGGCGACGCCGCGGCCCGCGCTCGCTCGCACTTTGGCCTCGTGTTCCAGAACTACAACCTGTTCCCGCATTACAGCGTGCTGCGCAACATCGCCGACCCGCTCGTGCGCGTGCAGAAGAAGCCACGCGCCGAGGCGGAGGAGCGCGCCCGCGAGCTGATTGCCAAGATGGGCCTTGAGGGCAACGAGAACAAGGTGCCCTGCGAGCTTTCGGGCGGGCAGCAGCAGCGCGTGAGCATCGCCCGCGCGCTCGCCCTCAACCCCGAGGTGCTGTTCTTTGACGAGCCGACCTCGGCGCTCGACCCGGAACTCACGGCCGAGGTGCTCCGCGTGATCAAGGGCCTTGCGGCCGAGAACATGACGATGGTGATCGTGACCCACGCCATGCAGTTCGCGCGCGACGTGGCCGACCGCGTGGTGTTCATGGACGGCGGACGCATTGCGGAGGAGGGCCCGGCCCGCGAGGTGATCGACCATCCGCGTGAGGCCCGCACCCGCGAGTTCCTCGCCCGCGTGGACGGGTAGGCGTCTTTCGCTCCTGCTCGCGTTTTTGGTTGCGGGATGCGCCCGCCGGCTTGCTGATGAGCGGGCTGGCGGGCGTCGTTTGTTTGGGGCGAGGGCTTGCCGAGCTGTTTGCGGCGGTCTGGCTCGGCGGGGGAGTCGCCTTGCCGTGGTCTTCGCGCGTCGCCGTAGCCCTCGCCGGGCTGCTTGCGTCGTTCCGGTTCGGCAGGGGAGACGCCCGCGCCATCCGCCGTCCGGCATCCGCCCCGCAAGCCGAATCGCCGCGCTGGCCGAAAGGTCTGCAAGCCCGGCCGGGCCCATGGGTAGGGTGAGGCCATGGATACCGGATGGCGCGGCGGCGCGAGTCCGCTCAGCCTGCTCCCTCAGCCATCCGCCCCGCGCCCTCCTCGAGCGCGCGAGCATGGCGCTTGCGCGGATAGGAGGCTGTCATGGGTGCTCCCAAGACCGGCAATGTGAGGAACGTGGTGCTCGTAGGCCAAGGCGGGGTGGGCAAGACCTCGCTCGCGGAGGCCATGCTCCACCTATCTGGAAAGACGCAGCGCCTGGGCGGCCACGACGGCACCAAGCCCACGCTCGACTACGACCCCGAAGAGGTCAAACGCGAGTTTTCCATCTCGACCACCATCGCGCCCATCGACTGGAAGGGCGTGCGCGTGAACGTGCTCGACGCCCCCTGCTACCCCGACTTCATCGGCGACGCGTACGCCGCCATGAGCGTGTGCGAGACCGCGCTCTTCGTGGTCGACGCCGAGGCAGGCCCGCAGCCGACCACGGTCAAGCTCTGGTACGCGGCCGAGGACCTGCGCCTGGCGCGCGCCGTGTTCGTGAACCGCCTCTCGCGTCCCGAGGCGAACTTTGCCACCACCATGGACCTTTTGCAGGAGCGGTTCGGCAACCGCCTGGGCGCCGTGACGCTGCCGTGGGGCGAGGGCGAGAAGTTCGACGGCATCATCGACCTCGTGCGCATGAAGGCGCGCCACTGCAGCGGCACCGACCAGACTGAGTCCGAGATCCCCGAGGAGCTGCGCGCCCAGGCCGAGGAGGCGCACGACAAGCTCTGCGAGCTCGTGGCCGAGGCCGACGACGAGCTCATGATGAAGTACCTCGAGGGCGGACAGCTCACGCAAGAGGAGCTCGAGGGCCTGCTCGCGCGCGCCATCGCCGAGCGCATCTTCGTGCCGGTGTTCGCGGGCGACTGCATCCGCGAGCAGGGCGTGAACTCCCTCATGGACGACATCGCCACGTACTTCCCCGCGCCGACGGACTACGGCGAGATGCCGCTCATCGACGGCGACTCGCTCAAGATCAGCTCCGACGACGAGCGCCCCGTGGCGTTCGTGTTCAAAACGCTCGGCGACTCCGCGCAGGGGCGCATCAGCTTCATCAAGGTGCTCACGGGCACGCTGCAGGCGGGCCTCGAGCTCGTGAACGCACGCACGCGCAAGGCCGAGCGCCTGGCGCACCTCTACGTGATGTGCGGCCGCGACACCACCGAGGTGGAGCACGCCTACGCGGGCGACATCATCGTGGTGCCCAAGCTCGCCGCCGAGACCGGCGACACGCTCTCGGCCACCGGCAAGGTGGAGGCCGCGGCGTTCGCGTTCCCCAACTCGCAGTACCGGATCGCCATCGAGGCCGAGAACCGCGGCGACGAGGAGAAGCTCTACACGTTCATCGAGAAGGCGTGCAAGGCCGACCCGACCATGAGCATCGACCGCAACGAGGAGACCGGCCAGACCGTGATCTCGGCGGTGGGCGAGGCGCAGGTGTCGGTGCTGCTCAACAGGCTCGAGGAGCGCACCAAGGTGGCGGCGCACATCGTGCCGATCCGCATTCCGTACCGCGAGACCATCCGCCGCACCGCGAGCGCGCAGGGGCGCCACAAGAAGCAGACGGGCGGCGCCGGCCAGTACGGCGACTGCTGGCTGCGCGTGGAGCCGCTGTTCAGTGCGAACGGCACGAGCGAGGGCTACGAGTTCGGCGACGAGGTCGTGGGCGGCCGCATTCCGCGCTCGCTGATCCCTGCTGTGGACAAGGGCGTGCAGGAGACCATGAAGGACGGCATCATCGCCGGCTACCCGCTCACGGGCATCCGCGCGGTGGTCTACGACGGGTCGTACCACAGCGTGGACTCCAACGAGATGGCGTTCCGCGCAGCCGCGCGCATTGCGCTGCGCAAGGCCTGCGCCGACGCCGACCCGGTGGTGCTCGAGCCCATGGAAGAGATCACCGTGACGATCCCCGAGGCCTATGCGGGCGCCGTGATGGGCGACGTCTCGGCCTCGCGCGGGCGCGTGACCGGTATGGATACCGACGCGCGCGGCAACACCGTGGTGGTGGCCGTGGCGCCGCTCGCCGAGCTCACGGACTACTCGACGCGCCTGCGCAGCATCACGCGCGGCACGGGCGACTTCACCATGGAGCCGGCCGGCTACGAGCAGGTGCCGCACGACGTGCAGGCCAAGCTCGTGGCGCGCTACGAGGAGACCCGCGCCGCCGGCAAGTAGGCGGCGGGAGAGCGCGGGCTGAGGGCTGCGCGGTGCGTGAGGATTCGGCTGGCGGACCAGCGGTTCAGTGGGCCGCAGACCGCGAGCACGTAGGCGCACGCCGCTCGGCTTCGAGCTGCGGACGCTCGAGGAGCGGACGCGCAAGCGTTCAGATATAGCTCCCAAGCGCGACGGGGCGGCACCGGCGACGAGAAGGTTGCCGGTGCCGCCCTTTTTGCTGTGGCGGGGAAGTGACCGGGTCAGGCGAGCGACTGAATCACGCGGCCAGCCAGAGCGAACGGTCAGCTAGAGAGACCGCGCGAGCTTGCGGTAGTCGCCGGGCGTCATGTTGTGGTGCGTGCGGAACAGCTCGTTAAAGTGGCCGGTGCTCTTGTAGCCCACGGCCTCGGCAATCGCCGCAACACTCATGTCGGTCGTGCGCAGCAGGAGTTCGGCGCGCGCCACGCGCGCCTCGGCGATGAGCTCCGAGACCGTGCGGCCCGTGCGGTTGCGCACGTACTGCGTGAAGTAGTTCTCGCTGTAGCCGAACTCGCGCGCGAGGTGCCGGATGCTCGCCTTATCGCAGTTGTCGCGGATGTAGGCCATGATCGTGGCCGTCTTGGCGTCGATGCCGTAGTAGCTGTAGGTCGACGTCTTGGAGAGGCGGTCGAGCAGCAGGAGCACGCGGGCCGCGAGCTCGCAGGTCGTTTTGAAGCCGCCGGAGCTGTAGGCCTCCATGATGTCGGAGAACGCGCGCTGCAGCGCCATGTTGCCGGAGTCGGCAAAGAACAGGTAGCCCTTGGAGCCGTCGCCGCGCAAGAAGGCCGAGAGCGGATTGTCCATGGCGAGGAACTGCCGGTAGAACCCCTCGTCGAACAGTTCTTTGCGCAGGCAGAGGTTCACGATGATCGCGCTCTTGTCGACGACCTGCAGCGCGTGGCTGCTGTTGAGGTTCATGACGCAGAGCGACCCGGGGAGCATATAGAGCCGCTTGTCGCCGACGACGTTGAGGATGGAGCCGTCGACCACGTAGCTGAACTCAAAGTAGTCGTGCGTGTGGACCGGCGTGGAGAAGTCCATGCCGTGCGCGATGAGGAAGATCTGGCTTTCGGTGACGTGCTTGGTCCACGAGGAGAGTCGGTTGGGGGAGAGGCCGCTCGCCTCGTTCTCCTCGATGGCGCTCTGCACCTCGCCGGGCTCGGCCGAGAGCAGGATGCCGAGTTCCGTGAGCAGGCGTTTGCTCCACGAGGGCGCGTCCATAGGGCCTCCTAGCGGCGGTGAACGGTTTGCGGCGCGGCGGTTCCGCCAAAGTGCCGGCAGAAGTATACCGCGATTTACCAGCGGAATATAAGAATCGGGAATATTGAAGCGATTTAACGGAATTGTCGAGCTTGACGGCCTGCGGTGAAATAGTAACCGTTCAGAGCCAGACGGAATAAAAGGCCAGGTTAAACAACTTAACTCAAAAAGTGGGGCCCAAAGGCGCCAGGGCGGAGCTTTGCCTAAAACCGTCGGCTCGATTCATCTGTATCCGGATTCTTATGACCCGGAAGTTAGGAGTTCCCATGTCAAAGGACACGAGGGCCAAAATCGGCATCTTCTCCCTCACGCTGCTCTCCATGGCATCGCTCGGCATCACGCCGTCTATCGCGCTCATCATGCAGGCGTTCCCGCAGTCGAGCGCAACCGAGGTCCAGCAGCTCACCGCGATCCCGAGCCTGATGGCGATCGTCGTCGCGGTCGTCTTCTCGCTGATCGCCAACAAGGTTCCGCGCAAGGTCGTTGCCCTGTGCGGCCCGCTCTGCGTGGCCGTCGGTGGCCTACTGCCGGCGTTCGTTAACGGCGGCATGGAGTTCCTGCTCGTCTGCTCGGGCATCGTCGGTATGGGCGTGGGCCTCATCTCCAACATCACCCAGGTGCTCATCACCGAGCTCATCTCGCCCGAGAACCGCCAGACGGTCATGGCCCAGAACGTCATCTTCGTCAACGTGGGCGCAATCTTCATGACGATGGTGGGCGGCGTGCTCGCCGCCGGCGGCTGGCAGCAGAACTACCTTGTCTACCTCATCGCCGTTCCCGTTTTGATCCTCGCTGCCCTGTTCATTCCGATGTATCGCGGCGAGGCCGCCGACACCAAGATCGAGTCCAAGACCGAGGACGGCAAGCAGCGTCTCGGCTCCACCGCCATCGTGGCCGCTATCGTTATTCTCGTGTTTAACTGCGTCTACAGCGCGTTCCCCAACAACGCTGCGCTCGTGCTGCAGCAAAACGGCCTCGGCGACGCCTCGATGGCCGGTCTCGTGAACGCCGTGGGCACGCTCGGCGGCCTCGTTGCGGGCCTCGTGCTCGGTAAGCTCCTCAAGTACATCCAGCGCGTGTCGCTGCCCGCGGGCCTCGCCCTCATGGGTGCTGCGATGTTCGCCTTCGCCCTTGCCGGCAACATCGCCGTGGCGCTCGTGGCCGCGTTCTTCATCGGTTTTGCGCTCTCCATCGGCTTTGCCCAGTGCCCGTTCATCATCTCCATCAGCGCCGCTCCCGCGCTGATCCCCACAGCGATGGCCATGTACTCCATCGGCTCCTCGCTCGGCGGCACGGTGAGCCCCACGCTCGTCAACGCCATCGCGGGCGCCACGGCCGGCGCCACCGGCTCGGGCTGCTGCATGGTTGCCGGCACGATCGCCCTCGTTGGCTGCGTCGTCCTTTTGGCCACGCGCTTCCAGGCCCGCGTTGTCGACAACGCGATGGCGCCCAAGGAGGAGAAGTAGCCCATGCATACCCAGCGTTCTTGGACGGCTCACTGGATCGAGCCGGCGCAAGAGACCGTGAGCCGCGAGGCGTCGTACTCCCTGCGCGAGATGTTCATCGAGGGCAAGCAGCCGCCCGAGCCTGGCGCGCCCGAGACGCGCCTGTGGCCCGTGCACATCCTTAAGCGCGCGTTCAAGGTGGAAAAGCCGCTCGCCAAGGCCACGCTCTACATGAGCGCCCGCGGCCTCTACGGCTCCACGCTCAATGGTGCGGCCGTGACCGATGCGATTTTCACGCCCGACTACACCTCGTACGAGCACATCATCATGTACCAGGTCTACGACGTCACGGGCCTTCTGCGCGAGGGCGTCAACGTGTGGGGCGCCACGCTCGCCGACGGCTGGTTCGCCGGGCGCATCTCCACGCAGGGCAACAGCGCCCAGTACGGCGACCGCCTTTCGCTCTTGGGCGAGATCGAGCTCGTTTACGCTGACGGCTCGAGCGAGCTCGTGGGAACTGACGGCTCGTGGCGCTCGACGACGGAGCGCTACGTGTACTCCGACATCCAGATCGGCGAGAAGCAGGACTTGCGCCTGGCCGATGACGCTTGGGCCACCGTGCCCGAGACGGACGGCTGGGACCGGGTGACGGTTGTCGCCCCGCCCGCGGCGCAGATCATCGAGCAGGAGGGCCCGCTCGTAAAGCGCATGTGCCTGCTCGACGCCTGTTCCTGCTGGCAGGAGGGTGCATCGACGGTCGTGGACTTTGGCCAGGTCATCGCCGGCCGCGTGCGCTTGGAGCTCGACCTCGCCGAGGGGCAAGAGGTCGTGCTTGAGCATTCCGAGGTGCTCGACGCCGAGGGCAGGTTCTTTAACAACATCATCGGGCGCAACAAAGACGCCCGCGACGTGTTCGTGGGCCGCGGGCGCCACGAGGTGCTCGAGCCGGAGTTCACGTTCCACGGGTTCCGCTACGTGCGCATCTCGGGACTCACAGCCCCGCTCGACCCCGCCGCCGTGCACGCCGTGGTCATCTACTCCGAGCTGCCCAAGACGGGCTCGCTCGTGACCTCCGATGAGCGCGTGAACCGCCTGCTCTCTAACATCGAGTGGAGCCAGCGCGGCAACATGCTCTCCATCCCCACGGACTGTCCGCAGCGCGAGCGCTCGGGTTGGACGGGCGATATTCAGGTCTACGCGCCCACGGGCTGCTTCTTTATGGGCCTCAAGGGGTTCCTCATGCGCTGGCTCGACCAGGTCATGGCCGACCAGCTGCCCGACGGCCAGGTCATCGACTACTCGCCGGCCACCAAGGACGAGTTCGATTCGGGTGAGTTCTTGGGTGCCATCTCGTCGGCCGGCTGGGGCGACGCCATCGTGCTCGTGCCGTGGGCGCTCTACCGCGAGTACGGCGACCTCGAGCCGCTCAAGCGCTGCTACGACGCGATGATCCGCTGGAGCGACTTCTGCGTGAAGAGCGCCGCCGAGGGCAAGGCCGACGCGCAGGACGAGTCGCCGTTCATCTGGGACACCAAGTTCCATTACGGCGACTGGATGCTGCCGAGCTTCTTGATGGGGCCCAACGCCAAGGGCCCGATCGCGGCCGCCCAGGTTACGGGCCCGCTCGTGGCCACCTGCTTTTTGGCCCACACGAGCGAGGTGCTCTCGCGTGTGTCGGAGCTGCTCGGCCACACCGAGCGCGCGGCGCAGGAGCGCGCCTACGCCCGGTGCGTGCGCAGCGCCTTTGCGCGCCGGTTCTCTGACGGGTGCGGCAAGCTCTCGGTTGAGTACCAGGGCTGCTATGTGCTCGCGCTGGCGTTTGACATGCTGCCCGAGGAGGAGCGCCCGGCCGCGGCCGCGCACCTCGTTCAGATGATCGCCGACAACGGCTACCGGCTCGACACCGGATTCCTCTCCATCCCGTACCTGCTCGACGTGCTGGGCGATTGGGGCTACGGAGACGTGGCCGAGAAGGTCTTTTGGCAAAAGGACTGCCCCGGCTGGCTCTACGAGGTCGACCGCGGCGCCACGACGATCTGGGAGAACTGGGCCGGCGTCGCTCCCGACGGCACGGTGGGCGCCCATTCGTTCAACCACTACGCCTTCGGCTGCGTGGGCGACTGGATGGTCCGCAAGATCGGCGGCCTGGCGATCAGGCAGCCGGGCTACAAGGAGTTCGACGTTGCGCCGCTGTTCCCGGCGGGGCTCGACTTTGCCGAGCTCGAGCACGAGACGCCGTGCGGGCGCATCTCGGTTGCGTGGCATCGCGCGGAGGACGGCCTCGTCAAGGTGAGCGTCTGCGTGCCCGAGGGCTGCGTTGCGCACGTTGCGCTCCCCGGCCAGGACGAGCGCGAGCTCGGCCCCGGCGACTACGAGCTGAGCTGCCGCGTGGACGTGAGCGGCGAGTAGGCGAGCGGCGGAGCGGTACGGACGGTGCCTGACTGCCCGATGCCTGGTCGCTCGGGCAGTCGGGCCGCCCGGGTCCGTGCCTTTCGGTGCTGCGCGACGCCGGTTGTCGGCAGCCGCACCTAACAATCGATTTTCCCTCTTCCCCCAGGCGGGGCGCTTCCCCAGAGCGCCCCGCCATTTTTATGCCTCCTGGCTGGCGCCTGTGGCGTAGTCGATCTGGATGTTCGGCTGCACGTTGTAGCAGTAGACGTTGAAGCAGATGCTTGCGCCGTTATCCTCGACCGACTGCGCCTCCAGGTGCACGCCGCGGCAGACGAGCTCCTCGCCCTCGAAGATCGGGGTCACGCGGTAGAGCACGTGGTTGCCCGTGTTCTCGATGTAGCGGCAGAGCCGTTCCTCAAACGGCAGCATGCCGCTCACGTTGAGGTAGCGCGTGCCCGTGACGAGGTTCTTGGGGTTGGCGTTCTCGCCCGAGAGCGACCAAGCAATGAGGTGGCAGCGGTTGTAGAGCGCCTCTTGGTCGACGTTGCTATAGAAGGCTTGGCGCCACCCGGTGGGCTTGACGCTGCTGATTGATTTGCGCTCGCCAGTAGGCTGAGTCTCAGTGCCGAGGCATGCAAAAGCCGTTCCGCAGCGCCCGAGCCGGTCGAGGTCGCTGAACTGCTTGAACGTGCCCGCCTTTGCGCGCTTGATTTCACTTTTGGTGAACGAGGGCGTGCCGAGTTCGTGCTCGCCGCTTGCGGCGATGACCGCGTAAGGCGAGCTTGTGTATTCGGGAACGCTGCCGAGGTCCGCGACGCTCGCGGCGTAGTCGGCGGTCTCGTCGCGCGTGCTCGAGGCGGCGGATGAGCTTGAGGTTGAGTTGCCCTTCGAGGGGCTGGCGCCCGTGCCGTTCTCGCCGCCGAGGACTGTCTGCTCGATCTGCTGGCCGAGGTTCGTGAGCTCAACGTTGCCCGTGAGCTGGCCCGCGACTCCCGCTGCGAGCGCGACGACGAGCGCGATGCATGCGCCGACCGCCTGTGCCTGGCGGGAGCCGGCGCCGCGCTTTGGCGAGCGTTTGTTCATCGGGCGCTTGGGCATGCGGGGATTCCTTTCTTTGGGTAGATGCGCGGGCCCCGGGCCGGTGGCCGGCTGAACGGCCGAGCGAGCACGCAGGGCGCAAACGACGCCATGGTTGCCCGGGCGGGTGGCTGGTTGAGCGGACGATCGGGCGAGGGCGCGAAGGCGTCGCGGTCGACCGGTCCTTCGGCTTGGCGCTCGGGCAGCCGGACGGCAGTCTGGGATCCCGGCTGCCGGTCGCTATCGATCACTGCACCCGCCAACGACCGGCCGGACCGGCCCTACGTCCTGTTCTCGGGGGCGTTCATGTTGCCTTTGCCGTACGGGCGTGCGATGGGGTCGAGGTCGTGCGCGCCGAGCAGATCGAGCTTGCGCTGCAGGTTTGCCGGCAGCGCAACGGCGCCGCCCTCGGTCTCGGTGCCCCCGAGCGTGCGCAGGGTCGCAAGGTCGCTCGGGCTTGCCTCGATGTTCAGCCTGCCGCCCACGAGCCGCGCGCGGACCTGAACGAGCCCGAGCTTGTGCAGCTCGTCCTCGATGCTGCGCACGAGGTCGAGCTTCTTGCGCGTGAGCGGCTCGCCCGTGGGAATGCGCGTGGCAAGGCAGGCTCCCGAGGGCATGTTCCACACGTCGAACCCCCACTCGCGCAGGTATTCGCGCTCCTCGTCTTTGGTAAAGCCCACCTCCATGAGGGGCGACTTCACGCCGAGTTCCTCCACCGCGCGCATGCCGGGGCGATAATCGCCCGCGTCGCTCGCATTGCTGCCGTCGATTACCGTGTCAAAACCGCGCTTGCGCGCCTCCTCTACGATGCGCGCAAAGCCGAGCTTTTTGCAGTGGTAGCAGCGATCGGGGTCGTTCTTTACCACATCGGCGCTCTGCAGCTGGCTTATCTTGAGCTCGAGCACCTTGAGGTCCAGGTGCGCCGCGCCGCCCTTGTCGTAGAAGACGTGGCGCTCGGCGCGCCTTCCGGCCCCCTTGACGGCCGACTTGAACGACGCCTGTTCAGGTGTGCCGATGAACGGCGTGGTGAGGTGTACGAGCAGGGTGTCGTAGGGCATGACGGCCTGGCAGACGGCAGCGAGGAAGGTACTGTCGACTCCGCCGGAAAAGCCGATGGCAACACGGCCGTACGACTCGAGCAGGTTCTCGAGCTGCATGAGCTTGTCTTCGGTTGCTTGGCTGGGCATGAGACCTCCCGGTTTTGGTTGCCGTTCACTATAGCAAGCCGCGCGGCGGGCGCGGGGCGGGCTCTACTGAGGTCTCAATCTGGCAAAATACAGGTGTTGAATCGGTCGCGCAGAGGGAGAGTGCCCATGATCAAGGTCGTGTTGTTCGATATGGACGGAACGCTCGTAGACACCGAGCGGCTGGGGATCAAGGCCTGGGACCAGGTTGCCGTGGACCTCGGCATCGAGATCCCGCACGAGGTGAGCAAATCGTTCATCGGCCACAACAAGACCGACGTGCTGGCACTTTGCGCCCAGTGCGTGGGCTCCGAGGAGCTCGCGCAGGACGTCTACGACCGCCATGCCGTCTACGAGACCGAGTGGGCGCCGACCCAGCTCGAGACCAAGCCGGGCGTGAACGAGTGCCTGCAGGAGCTGCTCGACGCCGGCTATCGCCTGGGCCTTGTGACCTCGTCGCGCACCGAGACCGCCGAGCGCCGCTTGGGGCAGTTTGACCTGCGCAAGTATTTTGAGCTCACCACCTGCGGCGAGGAGGCCGAGCGCGGCAAGCCCCAGCCCGACATCTACCTCAAGGCCGCGAGTAAGTTCGGCGTGGATCCCGCGGAGTGCGTGGTCGTGGAGGATTCCACCAACGGCGCCCGCGCGGGCATCAGCGCGGGCATGCAGGTGCTTGCCATCCCCGACATGGTCGTGCTGCCCGAGGACGTCGTGGATGCCTGCGCCGCCGTGCTCGACACGCTCCACGAGGTTCCCGCCGAGGTGAAGAGGCTCGGGTAGGGCAGAGGGCGGCCGGCGCGGCGCCCCTTACAGGTCATGCGCACCAACTACTGGCTGCTGTGGTCCAACCCGCCTGCGCAGAATCCTGAGTTTGCACTTCTCGTCGTGAACAAGCCCCCGTTGTGTACACCTAACCATGTACATAACGGGGGCTTTAAGCGCTTATCGGCGCCGATTCGGCGTGTTGTGTACGTCCCGGTATGTACACAATCCGGCTGCGGCTGTGGTGTTGGGGTCGCGCGGGAGCCTACCCCTTGCGTTTCGCATTTTAAAACTGGGATGGGCGAGTAGCCGGAAAAGTGGTACAAGCCGCCAACTGGGCAAACGTGGCTGGCGGCCGCTCGACTACTCGGCGAATCCAGTTTTAAAGTGCGAAACGCAAGGGGCGGTCTGTTTGAGCGGCGCTCGCCCGGATTGAGCTCGTCGCTTTGAGCATGAGTATCCTCGCCACTTGGGTAATATCATCGCCAAATACTGTAAAATGGCGAGGGTACTTGAAGGGTGGCGAGGATACTTGGCTCAGTTCGATTACGCAAGGCAGCTGGCGTCTCTTATGACCCCGCAGGTTGTTGCTGCCGTTGCCGATATTAGGGAGCATCGCGGCAGGCAGGTGCTCTATGAGAACGCTTACGCTGAGATACTGAGGACTCTTGTCGAGGTGGCGAGGATTCAAAGCACAGACACCTCAAACCGAATCGAGAACATCTCGACTACGGATAGGCGCCTGCGAGAGCTCATGGCCAAAAAGGTCGCGCCGAAAAACCGAGACGAGCGCGAGATCGCCGGGTACCGATATGTGCTCGACATGATCCACGAGAGTCACGACGCCATTCCTGTGACTCCTGGCGTGATTTTGCAGCTGCACCGTGATCTGTATCGTTATGACAACGATTCCTTTGCGGGCCGGTGGAAGGACACGGATAACCTGATTGCGGAGTACTCGGCCTCGGGGGAGATGGTCGCGCGCTTCAGGCCGACGAGCGCCGTCGCTACGCCCGATGCCGTTGCCAAGATCTGCGAGGAATATCACGCCCAACTTGATTTGGGACTTTACGACCCGCTGCTCGTCTCGCTGCTATTCGTCTTCGACTTCGTGAGTATCCACCCGTTCAACGACGGAAACGGGCGCATGAGCAGACTCCTAACGTTGCTGCTGCTATATCGCTGCGGCTATACGGTCGGGAAGTACGTCTCCATTGAGAAGGAGATTGAGCGCACGAAGGCCACCTATTACGAGGCGCTGGCGGCTAGCTCCGCGGGCTGGCACGCAGGCGAGAACGACTATCTGCCGTTCGTGACGTACATGCTCGGCGTGATCGGCGCCTGCTATAAGGAGCTGGACCAGCGCATCGCGATCGCCGGAGTCCCGGGCGGCAATGAGGGCACTTTGCGCGCATATTTCAATCGGTTGGTGGGCACTGCCACAAAGCTCGAGATCATGGATGCCAACCCCTCTATGAGTCAGCGAACCGTGGAGCGAATTCTCAAGAAACTGCAGGCGGAGGGTGTGGTTGAGAAAGTGGGTGCGGCCAGGTCGACGGCATACCGAAGGGTTTGGTAGTCGATACGGAGTCTGGTGGCAAAGGCGCGCCAGTGCCGGGACCGACACGATTAGCCATGGACAGAGGCGAGCACCCGTTGCGCGTATCCGATGATGGCGTGCGCAACGGGTGCTCGCATGTTTATGTGGTCCCGTACATCCGGAGATTCGGGTAGGGGCTTAGATCGAAGACAGAAGTTTCTCGCTGGTTTAAATGTAGATGTTGCCAGCAGTGTCTGCGCTCTTGCAAAGGGCGATGATCGCCTGGATAAAGGCGACGATTGCTGGGATAAAGGTCCAGCAGAAGAGGATAGAGAGGACGCCAGCTGCGGTTTTCCCCGCATAGAAATGATGAATTCCCAGCCCGCCAAGGAAGAAGGCGAGAAGGACATAGGCCACCTTGTTCACTGGCCGTGCGCCTGCGGGTGCCTGGACGGTGACGTTAACGGTCGTCGCGGGGGCCGCGGTTGGGCTCGGCTGGGCCCCGCAGTTGGGGCATGACGTCGCGTTGTCGTCGATTGCTGAGCCACATTTAGGGCAATACATGTTGACCTGCTTTCCTTAAACAATTTAGCTTGACCCTAGGGTCAACCTTCTCTATCTAACGATAGGGAAGCTTGACCCTAGGGTCAACCTTCTCTATCTAACGATAGGGAAGGTCAGGTGTTGCTCCTTGCCCTTGCCCCGGCTCAGTAGGCGGCTTTTTTGCTTGAGGCGCTATCGGCGCTGATTTGGTGCGCTGTGTACGTTTGGATGTGTGCGCAATCCGGCTATAGCCACGGGGTGGCCCCGTTTTACAGGTACGCACCCAGGTTGAGCTCGGGCGAGACGCCGTCGGCGACCGCGCCGGCCGTGCTCGCGCGCTCCAAAAGGAAGGGCCGCACGAGCTCCTGGTGGTTGTCGGGCGAGGAGCTGTCGGGCGCTGGCGGGATGATGTTCCCGCGCGCGCCCACCTGCACGCGCGTCGACGCGGGACGCTCGTCCTTCTCGATCTGGCGCATGAGCATCTGCACGCCGCGGCGGCCGATCTCGTAGCCCGGGGGCGCCACGGTGGTCATGGGCATAAAGCCGCTCCAGGCGAGGGGGTTGCCGTCGCAGCCCGCAACGCGGGTGTTGTACGGCACGAGCACGCCGTTCTGGCAGAGGCCCGCGATTGCGCCCGCGGCCAAAACGTCGGTGAGCCCGATCACGAAGTCGGGCCGCTCGTCGCTCGCGCGCTGGGCGAGCTGCGCGCCCAGGCTGTAGCCGTCGGCCGCGGTGTTCCACTCACCCGCGTCGATGATCTCGAGCTTGATCTCGGGGTGCTGCGCGAGCGCCAGCTTGATACCCTTCACGCGCAGAGTGAGCTGCATGAACGCCGCGCGCCCGATGACCGCCAGGCGCGTGGCCCCGCATTGCACGGCGTGCTCGGCGACGATGCGCCCCTGGGCCTCGTTGTTCGCGGCAACGAAGTAGCCGGGCTCGGTGGAGTGGATGTCGAGGAAGACCGTTGGCGTGTGGGTGCTGTTCACCGGGGGCTTCCAATCGGTTGCGGCCATGGGCTGCACGAGCACGCCCGACATCTGCGTTCCCATGAAGTAGCGCAGGTAGTGGTCCTCGAGGATGTCGTCGTTGTCGGCGTTGGCGATGAGCAGGTCGTAGCCGTTCTTGCGCGCCTCGTTGTGCGCGCCGCTCGCGATCTGCAGCGAGAAGCCGTGGTCGAGGCGGGGGAGCACGAGGCCGAACGCCTTGGTGTGGCCGCCGGCGAGCTGGCGCGCGCTCTGGTTGGGGAGGTAGCCGAGCCGATCGATGGTCTCTTGGATGAGCTTGAGGGTGTCGGGCCGGACCTTCTCGGGGTGGTTGAGCGCGTTCGAGACGGTGCCGAGCGAGACTCCCGCCTCGCGCGCAACGTCGATGATCTTGACCTTTGCCATAACTGAACTCCGAGCATACGACCGCGATTGAAACGGTTTCAATTCTAGCACCGAGCCGATGGGCTCCCGTGAGCGCCGCTGTTTGAGACGAGTAAGGAAGCCCGCGAGCGTTGCCGGTTGAGGCCGACGATGCCTTCGTCGAGGGCCGGCGAGACGCAGGTCCTCTGGGCTCGACGAATGCGATAGCCCCAAAGTCCTGAGCTGGGATGCTGCCCGCGATCGGCATCGGGGTGGCCTAGCTGCAAGCGATCGGGCATGACCGCCAAAGGGCCCGTTGCTGGGCCTGTTGCCGGCCTAAGTGGCATCGCCGGCTCCATCGCCGCCGCCGACCGTTCACCCGAAAAATCGACCGTTCACCGGAAGCGTCGCTGAACGCTGAATCCGTGCTTGAAATTGAAGCGCTTCAGAGTATAGTACCAACTGCAAATGAAACGCTTCAACTAATGGCAGGGCGTTCGTCGAGTTAGGGGATCACATGGCGCAGCGCATCAACACTAAGCATTACGCGGCGGTCGACATCGGCGCTTCGAGCGGGCGCGTTCTCGCCGGCTGGGTCGCGGACGGCACCATGCACTACGACGAGGTCTACCGCTTCGATAACGAGCAGGTCCGCCGCAACGGTCACGACTGCTGGGACGTCGAGGCACTGTTCGAGCACGTGGTCGCCGGTCTTGCCGCCGTCAAGGAGAAGACGGGCGAGGCTCCCGCGAGCATCGGCATCGACACCTGGGGCGTGGACTTCGTCCTGCTCGACGAGAACGACCAAATCGTGGGCGACACCGTCGCCTACCGCGACGCGCGCACCGAGGGCATCTTCGAGGTGGCGGACGCCATCATGGACCCGGCCGACGTCTACGCCCGCACGGGTATCCAGCGCCAGCCCTTCAACACCATCTACCAGCTGCTCGCGCTCAAGGCCGAGCATCCGGAACAGCTCGAGGCGGCCCGCAGCTTCCTCATGATTCCCGATTACCTCAACTGGCGCCTCACCGGCAAAAAGGCCAACGAGTACACCAACGCCACCACCACGGGCCTGGTCAACGCCCGCACCTGCGACTGGGACCAGCAGCTCCTCCTCACCTTCGGCATTCCGGTGGGCATGTTCCTCAAGCCCACGATGCCGAGCGCCGAGCTGGGCGAGACCCTGCCCGAGATCGCCGAGCGCATCGGCTACGCGGCCACCGTGGTGCTTCCCGCCACGCACGACACCGGCTCGGCTTTCCTCGCCGTGCCCGCGCGCGACGAGAACGCGGCCTACATCTCGAGCGGCACGTGGAGCCTGCTCGGCGTGGAGAACGCCGAGCCCATCACCACGGACGCCGCCCGCGAGGAGAACTTCACCAACGAGGGCGGCTACCTCAAGCGCTTCCGGTTCCTCAAGAACATCATGGGCCTGTGGATGAACCAGTCCGTGCGCCGCGAGGTCAACGGCGTCAACTACGTTGAGGGCAAGACCGCGCACAAGGCGCTCATGGACCACAAGGTCGGGTTCGACGAGCTGCGCGCGCTCTGCCGCGAGGCCGAGCCCTTCTGCGCCTACGTCGACGTGGACGACGAGCGGTTCCTTGCGCCCGATTCCATGATCGACGAGCTCAAGGCCGCGTGCGCCGAGGGCGGCCAGCCCGTTCCCGAGACCATCGGCCAGGTCATGCGCACCAACTACTGCAGCCTCACGCGTTCCTACAAGAAGGCGATCGAGGGGCTTACCGAGATCACGGGCCGCTCCTACACGAGCATCAACATCGTGGGCGGCGGCTGCCAGGACTACTACCTCAACCAGATGACGGCCGACACCTGCGGCCTGCCCGTCTTCGCCGGGCCCATCGAGGGCACGTGCATCGGCAACTTCATCGTTCAGATGATCTCCGGCGGCGACTTCGCCGACCTCGCGGACGCCCGCTCCTGCGTGGCCCGTTCCTTTGACGTCAAGCGGATCGACCCCTCGGAGGGCGCGGCCGCCTAGACTCGCGGCCGACCATTCGGCCACACGACTATTCCCAGCCCCGTGCGCGGCGATCGACTCCCGTCGGCGCGCGAGCGGCTCTCTCCGACGGCAGTGGCGCGGGGTCCCTACATCACCAAGCCCGCGCCCGGCCGTATCGGAAGTACCACCTGTTGTTCATTGGGCCTGCGGGCCCCGGAGAGGAGAGAAACATGGCAATGGAAGATCTGGAATTCATCAAGGGCTTCTGCCGACTGTGCGACGACGGCTTCAAGCAGGGCTGGCACGAGCGCAACGGCGGAAACCTCACCTACCGCATGACCGACGAGGAGGTCGCCGCCGCAAAGCCCTTCTTTGAGGAGCCGCGCGAGTGGGTCAAGATGGGCGTTAAGGGCGAGAACCTCGCCGGGCAGTACTTCGTGAGCACCGGCTCGGGCAAGTACATGCGCAACGTCGCCGGCGACCCGTACGCGAACATCGGCATCGTCGAGATCAACGAGACCGGCGACGCGTTCCGCATCGTGTGGGGCCTCGCCAACGGCGCCCGCCCGACCTCCGAGTTCGAGAGCCACTACATGAACCACTGCGTGACCGCCGCCCGCACCGACGGCGCGAACCGCGTGATCTACCACGCCCACACCCCGGGCATCATCGAGATGAGCTTCATCGTGCCGCTCGAGGACCGCGCCTTCACGCGCGTGCTCTGGCAGATGATGACCGAGTGCGTCGTCGTGTACCCGACCGGCGTGGGCGTCGTGCCCTGGATGGTCCCGGGCGGCCCCGCCATCGCCGAGGCCAGCTCCGAGCTCATGAAGACCTATGACGCCATCGTCTGGGCGCACCACGGCCTCTTTGCCACCGGCCCCGACTTCGACACCACCTTCGGCCTTGCGCATACCGTGGAGAAGGCTGCCCAGCTCTACGTGGCCGCGCGTGCCGCCAACGGTGGCAGCGACAAGTTCCTGAACGTCATCTCGGACCAGGGCCTCAAGGACACCTGCCGCGACTTCGGCATCCAGATCAACGAGGCCTTCGTCGACTAGCCGAGTTGGCGCCGCGCCCGTTCGCGGCGGTGCGTCCTCTAAACCGAGGGCCAATAGGGAAGAAAAGGCGGCCCTGCTGCTGGGGAGCATTAAGGGACCGCCTCGGAATCTCGTCGCTCAAAAGGGCGGCGAACGCATTCATTCTAAGGGGAAAGTATGGGAAATAATCGCGAACGCCACGTGAATCCGTGGTGGGTGGCCGTCGTCTCGGGCATGGCGTCCTACATCGACTCGTGCGCGATCATCTCGTCGGGCACCGCGCTCGTCATCTACCAGACGACGTTCGGCCTCGATAACGGTCAGTTCGGCCTCATTTCGGCCGCTCTGACGTTCTGCATCGCCATCGGCTCGATCTTGGGCGGAAGCCTGGGCGACAGGTTCGGCCGCAAGCCGGTCTTCTCGGTCACCATGGCCATGCTGATCGTCGGCGCCGTGACCATGATCTTTGCAACCACGTTCCCGCTGCTTCTGCTCGGCGAGATCCTCATGGGCCTCGGCGTGGGTGCCGACCTGCCGGTCTCGCTCGCGACGATCGCCGAGGAGGCGCCCGACGACAAGCGCGGCAAGATGCTGCTCTTCTCCGACATCCTCTGGGTCGTCGGCATCGTCGTGGCGCAGGGCATCGGCGCCCTCGTGGGCGACTGGGGCTACCTGGGCGGCCAGATCATGTTCACCCAGCTCGCCGTGGTCTCCATCCTGGTGCTCGTCGCCCGCCAGACCATTCCTGAGTCTCCCGTCTGGGTCAAGGCTCACGAGGACCGTCTTGCCGGCAAGGTGAGCGAGGAGGCTCAGGGCAAGGTCAGCGACCTGTTCAAGAGTCCGTACGCCAAGCCGTTCATCGCGCTCGCGATCTTCTACATCGGCACGAACATCCCGGCCAACTCGCTCGGCCAGTTCTCTACCTGGATCGGCGCGAACGTGGTGTCGCTGCCCATCTCCGTCGTGTCCGCCATCGGCCTTATCTGCTACCCGATCCGCGCCATCCTCGACTTCGTGTTCATGAAGTTCGTCGATACCGACAAGCGCATGCCGCTCTTCTACATGGGCGCCGCGCTCTACCTCATCGGCTTCCTCATGTTCCCGATCTTCGGCGCGTCCACCTATACCTACATCGCCACCCAGCTTCTCTACTGCGTCGGCGCCGCCTTTGCCTTCGAGGGCATCCTCAAGGTCTGGATGCAGGAGTGCTTCCCGACGCTTCTGCGCACCACCGCGAACGGCGCCATCGTGTTCTCGTCGCGCTTTTTGTGCGCCGTGGCCGGCTCGTTCACCGCGACCTTCATCGCGACTGCGGGCTACAAGGCTGCGTTCCTCGTTCTCTCCCTGCTCTGCGCCATCGGCTTTGCGGCGGCCATCTGGGCCTTCCATGGCAAGCGTTATAACGCGTTCGAAGACGCCGAGTAGCGAGTCCTCTCTTTCTCGCCCTGCTGCCGAATTTGCGCGGCAACAGGGCCGGGCGAGCGGTCGCCTGTAAGGCCGCTCGCCTGTATCCCGTGCATCCGCGGCGGGCGCGGCACATGTTCTCTGTTGCGCTGAAGGATAAAACCGCGCCCTCCGCCTGCTATCCGTTTTCTTCTTTAGGAGGAGTCATGCTTGTAAACACCAAGGCAAAAGTCGGCGTCTTCTCGATCGCGCTGGGCGCGTATCTGCCGCAGTTCCCGCAGCTCGTTCCCAATTTTGAGGAGCAGTACGAGGCCTTTAAGGCGACCCTGCCCACGACCGTCGAGCTCGTTGACGGCGGCATGGTCACCACCAAGGAGGCCGCCCAGGCCGCGGGCGACAAGTTCCGTGCCGAGGATGTTGACCTGGTGATCCTCCAGATGCTCACCTACGCCACGAGCTACAACGTGCTGCCGGCCATCCGCGACCTCGACGTGCCGGTGGTCGTGGTCAACGTGCAGAAGAAGGCCCAGCCCGACTACGCCGCGACCGACATCCCCACGTGGCTCGGCGACCTCTATGCATGCGGCGCCCCGGGCGAGGTCGTGGCCGACCTCAACCGCGCCGGCAAGCGCCATGCCGTGGTGACCGGCGTGGTGGAGGGCGGCGACCCCGAGGTCGCCAAGCAGCTCGACGAGTGGTGCCGCGCCGCCAACGTGCGTCGTCGCCTGCGCCGCACGAACATCGCGCAGATCGGCCGCCCGTACCCCGGCATGATGGACCTCTACATCGACGAGACCAACCTCTACAACCGCCTGGGCCTCTACACCAAGCAGTTCGACTGGGAGAAGATGTGGGCTATCGCCGACAACATCGACGACCAGGCCGCGGTGGACGCCAAGGCCGCCGAGATCCTCGACACCTTCGATGTTGAGGGCGGCGCCAGGGTCTCCGACGAGCCCATCCAGGAGATGGCCAAGTACGTGGTGGCCTTTGAGCAGTGGGTCAAGGACGAGGAGATCGGCCTCGTGGCGAGCCACTACGACGGCTACGCCAAGGGCCAGGCCGGCGTGCTCGACTCCATGCTGATCCCGGCGTTCTCGATGCTCATCAAGCAGGGCACGAGCTGCGCCGTCGAGGGCGACATGAAGGTCGCCATGGCCATGAGCATCCTCAAGACGATCTCGGGCACCGGTCAGCTCTCCGAGATGTACTCTATCGACTTCCCCGAGGACATCGTGATCATCGGCCATTCCGGTTCCGGTGACGCCGACATCTCCACCGCCAAGAAGCCCACGCTGAAGGTTGTGCCCGTGTTCCACGGCAAGACCGGCGGCGGCTACCTCACCCAGTTCTACCCGGGCCTGGGCACCGTGACCTACCTGGGCATCACCCAGGACGGCGACGGCAACTTCAAGTTCGTGGTGGCCGAGGGCGAGAACGTCGACGGCCCGATCTTCACCTTTGGCGACACCAACATGCGCATGAAGTTCTCCTGCGGCGCCCGCGAGTTCATGAACCGCTGGAACGAGACCGGCCCCACGCATCATATGGCCGCCTGCCTGGGCTCCCAGACCGACACGATCCTCAAGGTCGCCAAGATCCTGAACGTCCCCTGCGAGGTCGTCTGCAGGTAATAGGTTGAGATAAGGTTCAGCCCGGTGCTCGTACCGGGAGTCGAACGGTCCTGTGGGTGCCCTGCAGGACCGTTTGTTTTCCAAATCGACCTTTGGGATAAGGCTGCCGCTGCCGCAAAACCGCCCCAGGTTGAACCAACGTCAGCGAGCGGACTCCAGGTGCCGCAGGTCGGTGCGAATTTGGTTCCGCCGTTCTAACGAACGGCGGACCTGCCGACGCTGCGCGGGGCCCAAGCACCGCATCTTGCCGCTCAAACCGTCGCTTGCGTACCGAAGTACGCGGCGCTCCTCTTTCGCGGCAACCTGCGGCACTTGGGTCCCGCTCGCTGACGTTGGTTCGACCTGGGATGACTCCGTGGTTGGAGCTGTTCTAGTCTGAACTGCGTTTTGGAAATTGAATAGCCGTACGAGTGCCCCGGCAGTTTAGCTGTTGGGCGCCAATTTGCTTGGCGAGCCGGTTGCTCTCTGCCGTACATGCGGCAATCCTTCTGGTCGGCGCGTGTCTTGTGCGCGCATACACTGTGCCCCGCTTAAATCCCACCTCTCAAACCAGAAGGAGACCTCATGGCGGCGCCCAAGGATTACGCGAGCTATCTCAAGAACAAGTGCATCGTCGGCTATGGCATCGTGAACGGCGTCATCAACGCGCTCATCTTCCTGGGCATGCATGCGGGCGAGCCGGACATCACCTTTGCGGCCGGCAAGGTCGTGGAAGAGATCGCCCTCACCGGCGCGCTGCTGGGCCTCATCCTTACCTGGTGCGTGGTGCCGCTCACCAAGATCGACCTCAAAAAGGGCGTTTACCAGGGCAATTCCGCCGGCTATGGTTGGCTTGCCAAGCTGCCGTACAAGGCCGTTCCGATGTCGATCGTCGTGGGCGTCATCGCCCTTGCGGTGGCCACGCCGCTCGCCTGGCTCTGCACCCTCGCGCTGCCGCTGCCGCTCTCGCGCACGGGCATGATGGTCTTCAAGGGCTGCATGTGCGCCGTTGCCGGGTGCGTCTCGGGTTGCGTGGTCATCGGTGCCACCACGGCAGGCTTTGAGAAGAGCGCCGCGACTGCAGCATAGTACGAGGTCAGGGACGCGTTTGCCTGCGCTGCGGCCGTGCGTGCGTGTCGCGGCAACGCGACGTTGCGCTTATGCAGCCGCGCCGCATGGCTCGCTGGCCAAACCGTCCAACATCAAACTCCGCCGAGCGTTTTCCACTCAGCGTTTCCACACTGGAACCGGGCCGCGTGCCCGGTTTTTTCTTGCCGCGTTTGCACTTTGCCGGAGCTGCGGCAAGCGCTCTGAACGCCCGCCACTTGCGCGCGCCGCAATATCGTTCTCGATCGGCGCGGCGCAAAGAAAAGGGTGCAAGCCGCCGCGCACACGCAAAGAAAGGAAACCCGACATGGCTCAAGCTAAAGCTATGGCAGAAGAGAAGGGCGCCGAGAAGTTCATGCTTCTCCCCGTTCTCGTTCTGATCCTCGCCCAGATGGGCACCTCGGGCGACAACGGTGCGCTCTCGCTCGCCGCCACCGCCCTCACGCAGGACCTCGGCGCCACCACCGCCGACATCCAGCTCGCCAACATGGTCTACTCCCTCATGGCCGGCGCGTTCATGATCGCCGGCGGCATGATGGGCACCATCATCGGCTGGAAGAAGAACTTCCGCATGGGCGCGCTGCTCTGCGCGGCCGGCGAGGTCGTGCTCGCCATCGCGCCCAACATGGCGGTCTTCATCTGGGGCGGTCGCACCCTCGTGGGCTTCGGCGCCTCGTTCATGATCCCCTCGGTCCTGGGCCTCGTGCCTAAGATCTACCACGGCAAGAACCGCGTGCTCGCCTTCGGCTGCATCGGCGCCGCCTCGGGTCTCTCGGCCCTGCTGCCGCTGCTGCTCTCCATCGTGCTCATGGCCGCCGGCATGCGCGTGACGTTCTTCGTGCTCGCCGCCTACTTCGTGATGGTCTTTGCCCTCTCGTTCAAGCTGCCCGCCATCGAGCAGTCCGACGAGAAGCTCAAGTTCGACGGCGTCGGCGTGGCCCTCGCCGCCTCGGGCCTGTTCCTCTTCCTCGTGGGCGTCTCGCGCATTTCGGCCTGGGGCCTCATCGAGCCCTTCGCCGCCTGCCCGTTCACCATCGGCGGCATCTCGCCCTGCCTGCCCATGGCCGCGCTCGGCGTGATCATCCTCATCGTCATGGTCAAGGTCGAGAAGAAGGTCGAGGAGAAGAACGGCTTTGCCCTGCTCCCGCAGTCCTTCCTCAAGACCCCGCAGGTCCTCGCCGGCCTCGCCGCCTCGGCCATCACGTTCTTCTTCATGGGCGTGCAGTCCATCCTCATGGCCCCCTACCTGCAGCTCGTCGCCGGCTGGACCCCGGCCATCGTCGGCGTGCTCTCCATCGTCGTGGGCGTGCCCACCTTCGCCTTCTCCATCGGCATCCCCAAGTTCCTGCCCAAGGCCAACCCGCGCCACGTGATCCAGCTCGGCTACCTCACCCTTGCCGCCGCGCTCATCGTGATGGCCTTCTCCGTCACGCTCGACTCCGCCTCCATGACGGGCATCATGATCGGCTGCGTCGTAGCCGGCTCCGGCGCGGGCATCGTCTCGTCGCAGGCCAACAACGTCGTGGCGCTCGCCGTCAACGAGCGCGACGCCTCGCAGTCCGGCGGCATTCAGACCACCATGCGCAACGTCGGCCAGGCCGTGGGCATCGCGCTGCTCGGCGCCGTGCTGCTCTTTGGCATCACCAACTCCGTCAAGGATGCCGCCGCCAACGATTCGCGCATCTCCGACACCACCGTGGCCGCCCTCTCGGAGCGCACCATCGACCTCGTCTCGGACGACAACTTCCGCGAGTCCATCAAGGACATCGATATGAGCGACGAGGAGCGCGACGCCCTCGTGGAGATCAACGCGCAGTCGCGCTTCAGCTCCACGCGCTTTGCCTATTATGTGGGCGCGGCGATCATCGTGGTGGGCCTCGCCACCACCCCGGCAATCAAGAAGTTCTCCAAGGAGGAGGAGTAAGCCATGAGCAAGCTCTACTTCAACGGCGACATCGTTCCCATGACGGGCGAGCACGACGAGCTCGAGGCCCTGCTTGTGGCCGACGACGGCACCATCGCCTACGCCGGATCGCTTGAGGAGGCCCGCACCCAGGCTGCGGCCGCCGGCGCCGAGGAGATCGACCTCGAGGGCCACTGCCTCATGCCCGGCCTCATCGACCCGCACAGCCACATCTCGGGTTGCACGCAGTACATCGTGGCCGCCGACCTCAACGGCGCCGCGGACTTCGACGAGATCGTTGCGCGCCTCTCCGACTTTGCCGCACAGCGCGGCATCGGCGACGACGGCGTGATCATGGGCGTCTCGTACGACCAGAACTCCCTGGCCGAGCACGAGCATCCCGACCGCCACGTGCTCGATCGCGTGAGCGAGACCGCGCCGGTCATCGCCGTGCACGCCTCGAGCCACATGATCGTTGCGAACACCAAGCTGCTCGAGCTCGCCGGCATCACCGCCGAGACCCCCGACCCCGAGGGCAGCCGCTATGGCCGCGAGGCCGATGGCACGCCGAGCGGCTACTGCGAGGAGCCGGGCGCCATGTGGCCCGTCTTTGCCGTGACGCAGCCGCGCCAGAAGATGGACATGGACGTCATGATCGGCGAGATGCAGGACGTCTATCTGGAGCACGGCATCACCACCTGCCAGGAGGGCGCCACCACGGCCGACTTCGCCGCGCTGTTCTGCGGCCTGGCCAAGAAGGGCCTGCTCAAGATGGACGTGGTGAGCTACCCGATGTACGGCGAGGACGTGGACAAGATCCTGACCGACCACGCGGAGTTCGTGTCGCGGGATTACACCGGGCACTTCCGCATCGGCGGGCTCAAGATGTTCTTCGACGGCTCGCCCCAGGGCCGCACGGCTTGGATGACCGAGCCCTACACCCCCGGCGACGAGGGCGAGGGCTACTGCGGCTACGGCACCGTGACCGACAAGGCCGCCTACGACTACATGCGCAAGGCGATCGACGGCAACCACCAGCTGCTCGCGCACACCAACGGCGACGCCGCGGCCGACCAGTACCTGCGCGTGTACAAGCGCGCGCTGGAGGACTCGCCCAACCCGGCCAAGCACGAGCTGCACCCGGTGATGATCCACTGCCAGACCGCGCGCCGCGACCAGTACGAGCAGATGGCCGAGATCGGCATGATCCCCTCGATCTTCGCGAGCCACATCTGGTACTGGGCCGACGTGCACCTCAAGAATTTCGGCCCGGTGCGCGGCGGCCGCGTGTCGGCCTGCCACGACGCGCTCGAGTGCGGGCTGCCGTTCACGTTCCACACCGACACGCCGGTGCTGCGCCCGAACTTCTTTGAGGCCGTGTGGTGCGCCGCCAAGCGCGTGACCAAGGGCGGCCAGCAGCTCGACGAGGACCAGAAGATCAGCGTGTACGAGGGCCTCAAGGCGATCACCGTCAACGGCGCCAGCCAGTACGGCGAGCTCGACCGCAAGGGCACGCTCGAGGCCGGCAAGCTTGCCGACCTCTGCATTTTGGAGAAGAACCCGCTCAAGATCGAGCTCGACGAGGTGCGCGACCTGCGCGTTCTCGAGACGATCAAGGAGGGCGAGACCGTCTGGACCCGCGCGTAGGCGTGTACCGTTGTGCGCAAGGCCCGTACGGCATGGCGACTCGTGCCGTGCGAAAGCGCGCTCAGGTGCCGATCGCGTTTGTGTTCGCAAACCACGTTCAATAGGCCGCGGCGACCACGTTGGAGTGGTGGCCGCGGCTTTTCTGTTGAGTTGGATGCAAGGGGAGCGGGAGAGTGATGAAGCTGCTTCGACCTGTTCGCACGCAAGCCCCGCTAGCGCGTGCTCGCCCTCAGCCCCGCCTCTTCGGCGAGCAGCCTGAATCGCTGCGTCACGGGGGTGAGCACGCGCTCGTCTTCGAGCGAGATGCAGAGCACGAGTACGTGGGTGAGCTTTTCGCTCGTGAATCCAAAGCGGGTGCTCGTCTTGTAGTGCACGGCCCCCGTTTTGGCCACGCCCCGCACGTGCAGGGGGAGGATCATCCAGTCGCCGTGCATGAACGCCTGCGCCTCAAAGACGGGGGAGAACGCGTCGAGCGAGCCGCTCCAGAGCCCCTCCTCGGCAAGCGCCGTAAAGAGCGCCCGGCAGAGCATGCGCGGGTGCGCGATCTGGAGCGCGCGCTCGGGCATGCCGTTCTCGAGCGCGGCCTCGCCCTCGCTCGCGCGCGGCCGCCCGAGGCGCATGATGAGCGCCTCGATGTGCGCACGATCGGTCTCGTCGATGCCGCTGCCGATCACGCAGAGCGGCTTGTCGACCTTGACCGGGTCGAACGAGATCAAGAAGTCGAGCCCTTCGAGCGCCACGGCGTCGGCGGCCGTGGCCTCGCGGTCGGTGAGCACGCGCTCCACGCGGATGCACGTCATGAGCCGCTCAAGCCGGTTGCGCGCATAAAATACCTGCTCAATGCCGCAATTGACCACAAGGCCCACGCTCCAGCGCTCGTGGTTGGAGAGCCCGTCCATGTACGAGAGCAGGAGCATGGCCAGGCGCGTGA
The DNA here is from genome assembly GCA_963611895.1 of bacterium. Lineage (GTDB taxonomy): Bacteria > Actinomycetota > Coriobacteriia > Coriobacteriales > Coriobacteriaceae > Collinsella. The sequence goes on along the minus strand of CAVDTO010000002.1, from coordinate 7,136 downwards.
CGTCGGTTTGGTAAAAGCCGAGCCGCGCGAGCTGCGGCGTGTCGTGCAACACCTCGGTGAGGCGCAGGAACGCCGGCATGTTCTCGTAGCGCACGGCCCAGGTGTTCTCCTGCGGGAGCGCGATGGCCCGCTCGAAGCGCCGGTGCGTGAGCCCTGCCTCGATGAGCGCGGCGGCCGGCTTTTCCAGGTCGGGCGCGGGCCGCACGCCAAAGCGCTCGGCAAGTGCGTCGAAGAGCGCGCTCGAGAGCTGCGCGGCCTCGCTCGTCGGGACGAACGCGCGCTGAAAGTCGGGCGTCCAGCGGCGCGTGGAGACGGTGAACAGGTCGCGGATGACGCTCCGCTCGTTTGCCGAGAGCTCGATCGAAAAGCGCTCCTCCAGCCGGTCGGCGAGCGCCTCGTACGGCGCGGGGACGGCGTCGGCATAGCCCGTGATGGTGCGGCCCTTGAGCACGCGCAGCACCGAAAGCTGCAGGTAGACGGCTATCTGGTGGCGCGCGTTGTCGGTGTAGGGGATGCCCGTTGCGGCCTCGGTATCGTTGATGAGCTCCTCGAAGAACGACCAGTTGTCGCCAAAGAGCTGCGGCTCGATGCGCCGGCGCATGGCCGTGGAGGCGAGTTCGAACAGGTAGTAGACCACAAAGAAGCGGATGTACTCCTCGGGGCCCTCGATGCTGATCTTGCGGCCGCGCACGATCTGCGCCCCAAAGGGCGTGAGCAGCTCGTTCCAGCGGCGCAGGTCGTCTTGGGCCTGCTGCTTGTTGGTGAGTATGGCGCGGGCGAGCGATTCGGTGGTGTAGCTCTGGCGATAGTCACAGGTGAGCAGCAGCATGCCGCGGTAGAAGCGGTCGAGCGCGCCGTCCATGGCGAGCGCGCGCTCCTTGATGATGCTGCCGATCCGCTCGCGCTGCGTGGCGTCGCCGGCAAGGCGGATGCCGTTGCCGCGCTTGGACTCCACGCGCGCGGCGATGCCCATCTGCTCGAGGAAGGCGTTGGTGGCGCGCATGTCGTTGCGGACGGTGCGCTCCGAGCACGAGAGCTCGCGGGCGACATCGGGCGTGGGGCTATAGGAGGGCTCGTCGAGCAGGGTCTTGAGGAGCTGTGCCTGGCGCTGGTTGATGCTCATGGGTGCCTCCCGCCGGCGTGCCGCTCACGCGCCGATAGGGCGCGCTCGGGCGTTTTGCCGCATATAAGGAAAATGACCTGATGCAGCCAATCTTAAGGTCTTTCTATGATTGGAACGTGGGGTTATTTGATTATTCCTTGCCGTATATGCGGCAACCACGTGATAGGGAGACGGTGATTCACGTGAGCGAGGCAAAGAGCGCGAACGTTACTGCTTCGAAAGGCTCGGCGGGTGCTCACGGCGCTGCCGCGGGAGCCTCGGCCGGACTCTTGCCCTTGCTCGTGCTGGCGGCCACGCAGCTCGGCACCTCGGCCGACAACGGGGCCTTCTCCGTTGCGATGGCCGACATGATGCGCGTGTTCTCGTGCTCGCTCGCCGACGTGCAGATGGCGAGCACCGTCTATTCCCTCATGGCCGGAACGTTCATGCTGGCGAGCGGCCTGGTGGGCATGGTCGTGGGCTGGGTGCGCAACTTCCGCGCGGGCCTCGTGCTCGCCTGCGCGGGCGAGCTCGTGTGCGTGTTCGCGCCGAACATCACGCTGCTCATCTGGGTGGGCCGCCTGGCCGTTGGCCTGGGCGCGAGCCTGATCATCCCCTCGGTGCTCGGCATGGTCTCCATGCTCTACGAGGGCGAGAAGCGCAAACAGGCCTACGGCGTGATCGCGGCCTCGGCGGCACTCGCCACCATCATCCCGATCCCGCTCGGCTTGCTCGTGGACGCATTCGGCTTTAGGGTCACGTTCGGCGTGCTGGCGGCCTACTTTGCCGTGCTGCTCGCGGGCAGTTCCGTGCTGCCGCGCGGGGGCGGCGTGCGCGTTGCCAAGTTCGACTTTGCCGGCGCGGCCATGGCCTCGCTCGGCCTCTTTGCCGTGATGTGCGGTCTCTCGCGAATCTCGGTGTGGGGCGTGCTCGACCCGCTCCCGCAGGCGCCGTTCACGGTGCTCGGCATCTCTCCGGCCCTGCCGATCGTCGGCGCGGGCCTCGTGCTGCTCGCGGTGCTCATCCCGCTCGAGCGCTCGAGCGAGCGCACGCGCGGCGTAGCGATCCTGCCCTCGAGTTTCACGTGTAACGCGCAAGTGCGCGCAGGTGTGGTCTCCATCGCGCTGCCGTTCTTCTACATGGGCGCGCAGGGGATCGTGGCCACTTCGTTCTATCAGCTGGTGATCGGCCTCGGGGGAGCGCAGACGGCGCTCTTAGGGATCGTCTCGGGCGTGCCCATGCTCGTTCTCGCCATGTTCGTGCCGCGCAAGTTCCCGCAGCTCAAGCCTTGGGCGGTCGTGCGCGCGGGCTACGCGTGCATCGCCGCGGCCTGCGTCTGCATGGCCTTCGGCGTGCGGGCGACCGCGCTCACGCCGGTCATGATCGCGGGCACGCTCTTTGGCGGCGTGGGCGTGGGTCTCGTGAACTCGCAGGCCAACAACATCGTGGCGAGCGCCGTGCCCGCCCGCGACGCGCAGCAGTCGGGCGGCATCCAGGGAGCCGCGCGCAACCTCGGGCTGGCGCTCGGCTCGGCCGCCATGGGCTCGGTTTTGCTCATCGCCATGAATAGCGGTCTCGATGCGCGCATCTCGGCGAACACCGCGGTGAGCGAGGCCACGCGTGAGCAGCTCGAGCAGGTCGTCTACACCTACGAGGGCGATGCCTCGTTCGCGGCGCGCATGAGCGCGGCGGGCGTTGAGGGCGCGGCTGCCGAGGAACTCGCGCAGGACAACGCCGCCGTGCGCCAAGACGCCGCGGCCCTCGCGTTCGGCACGGTCGCCGTGCTGGCCGGCGCCGCCATTCTGACGACCTTCCACAAGGCTTCTGAGCCCTGCTGAGCGTCGCGCCCCCTGGCCTTCGTGTGGAAAAAGGCCTGCACGCGCTTTAGTGTGATAACGTGCATAGAACGTCGATAAGCCCGCATGGATTTGACTAATCGTCCAGTTAGCGGGCATATTTATCGAATAAATCGCGCGGCTCACGCAGAAAAGCTAAATGTAACAAAACGGTTTCAGCCCTGTTGCCGCCCCGCCTTGCGCACCGTGGCCGGTTCATGGTGCCCATACAATATGGTCCGCGAACGAACGTAAGGAAGGAAGCCGTCCATGGCCGATATGATCGAGATCAAGGGTCTCAACAAGTATTTTGGCGACCTGCACGTGCTCAAAGACATCGACCTCACCGTCAAGAAGGGCGAGAAGGTCGTCATCATCGGGCCGTCCGGCTCGGGTAAGTCCACGCTCATCCGCTGCGTCGACTACCTCGAGGAGCCCACGGCGGGCGACGTCATCATCGACGGAACCCCGCTCACCAAGAAGAACCACCTCGAGATGGCGCGCAAGTACTCCTCGATGGTGTTCCAGCAGTTCAACCTGTACCCCAACATGACGGTGCTCGGCAACCTCACGCTCGCGCCCATCAAGCTGCAGAAGAAGAGCAAGGAGGAGGCCACCGAGATCGCCATGGCTTCGCTCAAGCGCGTCGGCATGGCTCACAAGGCCGGCGAGTACCCGCAGAACCTCTCGGGCGGCCAGCAGCAGCGCATCGCCATCGCGCGGGCACTCTGCACCAAGCAGCCGATCATCCTCTTTGACGAGCCGACCTCGGCCCTCGACCCCGAGATGGTCCAGGAGGTGCTCGACGTCATGATCGAGCTCGCCCAGGAGGACATCACCATGATCTGCGTGACCCACGAGATGGGCTTTGCCCGCCAGGTGGCCGACCGCGTGATCTTCATGGAGGACGGCCGCATCCTCGAGGAGGGCACGCCCGACCACTTCTTCGATAACCCCGAGAACGAGCGTTGCCGCGAGTTCCTCTCCAAGATCCTGCACTAGGCGGAGGTGTTGCGCATGCAGAACGTTCGCACCGAAATCTCGCGTCGCCGCTTCTTGGAGCTTTGCGGCCTGGGCGCGCTCGCGCTCGGCGGGGCAGGCGCCCTTGCCGGATGCGACTCCAGCTCCTCGAGCACGAGCTCGAGCTCGGGTTCGTCGGGCTCCAAGCTCGACCTGATCAAGAGCCGCGGCCACCTCAACTGCGGCGTCAAGAAGGACGTCCCGGGCTACGGCTACCTCGACACGGCCACCGGCAAGTTCCAGGGCATGGAGATCGACCTGTGCTACCAGATCGCCGCCGCTGTGTTCGGCGTGAGCTACAAGGAGGCCAAGAAGAAGGACCTCGTTGAGTTCACCGACGTCACGCCCAAGACGCGCGGGCCGCTGATCGACAACGACCAGCTCGACCTCGTGGCCGCCACCTACACCATCACCGACGAGCGCAAGCTCAGCTGGGACTTCTCCACGCCCTACCGCACCGACTACGTGGGCCTCATGGTCAAGAAGCGCTCCGGCTTCAAGACGATCGAGGACCTCGACGGCAGGGTCATCGGCGTGAGCCAGGGCGCCACCACGCAGGGCCTGATCGAGCAGATGATCAAGGACGAGGGCTTTAGCTGCAAGCCGGAGTTCCGCGCCTTCAGCGGCTACCCCATCATCAAGAGCTCGCTCGACGCCGGCAACATCGACGTGTTCGCCATGGACCGCTCCACGCTCGCCGGCTACATGAACGAGACCGTCGAGCTGCTGCAGCCCGAGGTCAAGTTCGGCGAGCAGGGCTACGGCGTCGCCACCAAGAAGGGTTGCGACCTCTCGGCCGTGGTCGATCAGGTGGTCCAGGACCGCCTGGCCGACGGCTGGCTCGACAAAGAGGTCAAGACCTGGGGCCTTGTGTAGGCGCCGCCACCGGAAGGAATCGATATGCTCGAAGGATTGTTCGACGCCGATCGCTGGTCGGCGACATTCGCCAACATGGGCCCGTTCTGGGAGGGCTTTGCCGTCACGCTCGAAGTCGTGGTGGCGGGTCTCTTGCTCTCGCTCGTGCTCGGCACGCTGCTCGGCGTGTTCTCCACCACGCGCAGCCGCGTCCTGCGCGCCATCAGCCGCGTGTACGTTGAGTTCTACCAGAACACCCCGCTGCCCGTGCAGGTGCTCTTCATGTACATGGCCGGCCCGCAGGCGCTCCAGGCGCTGACCGGCGCCGCCGAGCCGGTGCGCATCGCGCCGTTCGTGCTGGGCTTCCTTGGCGTGGGCCTCTACCATGCGGCCTACATCTCGGAGGTCATCCGCACCGGCATCGAGGCCGTGCCGCGCGGCCAGATGGAGGCGGCGCAGAGCCAGGGCTTCACGCGCGTGCAGTCGTATGCCTACATCGTGCTGCCGCAGACGTTCAAGATCATCCTGCCGCCGCTCTGCAACCAGGCGCTCAACCTGGTCAAGAACACCTCGGTGCTCGCCCTCGTGGCGGGCGGCGACCTCATGTACCGCTCCGACAACTTCGTGTCGCTCTACGGCTACCTGCAGGGCTACATCGTGTGCTGTCTCATGTACTTCATCATCTGCTTCCCGCTGGCGATGCTGGTCCAGTGGCTCGAGAAGCGCTCCAAGGAGCGCCCGCGCGCCAAGGCCCTGCCCGAGCTCGAGCAGCTGAACGTAGAGGAGGCTTAAGGCCATGGAAATCTTCTCCGCAACCAACCTGCTCTACATTTGGTGGGGCTTTGTAAAGACCATTCAGATCTCGGCGCTGTCGATCTTCTTCTCGCTGATCCTGGGCACGGTCCTGGCGCTCGTCAAGTCGTACGCGCCGCGCCCGTTCCGCCTCATCGTGAGCGCCTACATCGAGCTCTTCCGCTGCACGCCCAACCTGCTGTGGATCCTGTTCATCTACTTTACGGTGCAGGGGCTCGACATCGTGATCTCCACGATCGCGTTCACGCTGTTCACGAGCGCCGTCATGGCCGAGATCGTCCGCGGCGGCCTCAACGGCGTGCCCAACGGGCAGTTCGAGGCCGCGCGCAGCCAGGGTTTTGGCTTCTTTGCCACCATGGGCTACATCATCCTGCCGCAGACCTTCAAGGCGATCATCCCGGCGCTCTTTAGCCAGTGCACCACGGTGATCAAGGATAGCTCGTACCTTTCGGGCATCAACGTGGCCGAGCTCATGTACACCTCCAACGTGGTCATGGCGCACGCGCTCGAGCTCAACCAGGTGCTCATGCTCTACGGCTTGGTGTTCGCCATGTACTTTGCGCTGAACTTTGGCATCTCGCTCATCGTGCGCGCATACCAGCGGCGTGTGGTCGCCGCATAGAGTTGAGGCAAGATGGCGCCTGCGGCCCGCATGGGCGGCGGGCGTCGTTATTATCGAGGAGAATTGACTGCGGTGGGCCGCGCGCCCGCGCGAGAGGAGCTTACTCATGATCGGAAAGAAGAGCATCAACCTCCTGAAGGGCGCCGTTGCCGACGCTGCCGCCAAGGCTGCCGCCGACGCCGCCGCCGAGGGCCCGGTCGTCATCACCATCGCGCGCGACTTCGGCGCCGAGGGGCACGAGATCGGCCGCATGCTCGCCAACGAGCTGGGCATTCCGCTGTACGACAACGAGCTGTTGGTGCGTGCGTCGCTGCGCTCGGGCGAGTCCATCGACAAGATGGCCGCCTACGACGAGAGCCTCGCCGCCGAGAACCTGGCGTTCTTGCCCGACCGCTACGACTCGCGCTCGTACTCCGACAAGCTGTTCCAGAAGATGAGCCAGGTTATCCTCGACCTGGGCGAGACCGAGAGCTGCATCATCGAGGGACGCCTTTCGGACTACCTGCTGCGCAACAACCCCAACTGCATCTCGGTGCTGGTGACCGCCCCGCTCGAGGACCGCGTGGAGATCGTGCGCAACAAGCGCGGCCTCAACAAGAAGCAGGGTCTCAAGCTCGTGAAGAAGCAGCAGAAGGCGCGCGAGGCGTTCTACAAGCGCTACTCGGGCGGCAAGTGGACGCTCGCTAGCGGCAAGGACATCGTGGTGAACCGCGCCAAGCTCGGGCGCGAAGGGTGCATGGACGTGATCGCGGCCGCGTACCGCCGCAAGGTTGCCGACCTTGAATAGCGCGTCGCTGCATCCCCTTCGGCCCTGTTGGGCCGGAGACAGAAGAGCCCCTCGCGCTCAGGCTGCTTCGCAGAATCGCGCGAGGGGTTCTTCTGTTTCCGG
>CAVDTO010000001.1:35593-40893 GCA_963611895.1 bacterium | reverse complement strand
CGTTCGAGCTTGAGGAGTCAGCCGCAGCCGAGGCCGTGGCGCTCGTAAGCTTGGTCGCCAGCGTGGCACCCTCGTCCGCCGCGGTGCTGGCGCCGTCGTTGCCCGATGCGCCGTCCGCCGTCGCGGACGTGCTGCCCGCGGTTCCCGCGTTCTCGGCAGCGCCGTACGCGGTCTGCGTGTTCGAGCTCGACTCGCTCGATGCGGAATCCGTGCCGGTATTCGCCGAGGTCTGCTCGTTGGCCGCGGCGCCTTCCTCGGCCCCGTTTGTGCCCGACGCGGCGGAGCTCGACTCCGCAGACGCGCTCGTCTCGCTCGCAGAGGAACCCACGATGCCCGTGGCGCTCGCAACTGAGAACCCACAGACGAGGGCCACGAACAGGAACGCGACCGCGCAGACCAGGCTCACCGGGATGCCCTGGCCCACGGCCGGGCGCTTCTTCTTGTTGCTGCCGATATTCCGTGCCATGTCTCTCACCTACTCCCGAACCCGATCGCGAACCACGAGCGCAACGCCCACGAGCACGGCCCCCAGGCCGACCGCGAGGACCGTCCCCATAAGCGTGAGCTGGCCGTCGCCCGTCGCAACGAGCCCCAGTCGCTCAGCCCATGTTTGCCGCTTGGTCGTGGTCTTGGATTTTTTAGCCGCGGACGCGTCGGAGCCGGCATCGTCCGTTTTGCCACCGCTGTTCTTGCCGGAGCCCTCTTCCTCGGTCATCGAGACCTTGCAGATGCTCGTCGCATCGTAGCTCCACGTGCCCGAGGCGCCCTCTTCGGGAACGGCGACCAGGTAGGTCTCCGCAGCGTAGGTGCGCGAACCGACCTTGAGCGGCTCGGCAGTGAGCAGGTACATACCCGGTTCGAGTGCCGAGAACGTTGCCTTGCCGGCGGCGTTCGAGGTTGCCTGAGAGTCAACCTCAACGGCCTGCTCGGTGGTCCAGGTCTCCAGCTGCATGGCGGCGGCGCTCCAGTCCGCGGCGGAACCGAGGCCGTTCAGCTCCACGCCCGAGCGCGCGTAATCCTGAACGAGCTGGTAGCGAGCCGCATCGTCCACGGCAGCGACCTTGCGGACCGAGAACTCAAAGCCTTGGAGCGGCTGCTTGTCGTACGTTGCCTCAACCGTGAGCGTGCACGTACGTGTGGGGTCGATCCGCTCGTCGGCCACAGCCGCACGCGGGGACAGCCCGGCGATGCAGAGCACAAAGACGAGGAACACCGTGGCAAGCAGGGTCGCAGGCGAAGAGGCCGACACACGGCCAAACGTCACCGACGAACGCCCCTGCGTAACAAGGCCGCTGCGCGAAGCAAGGCAACCGCGCTCAAACGACCGACCGCAAATAGCTAGGCCGCCACGCGTGAACGAACAACCCCGCACTGCGCGCTGCCCAACAGACACGCAGCTACGACCAGGCACAAGACCATTGCCAGCGCGGCGCCCGCACGCAGAGAAACGCCCGCGCGTTGTCAGCTTGCCACGCGCGACCCGCTCGCCGCGCTCAGCCAAGCGTCCCCATTCAACCAGGTGGCCGCAACGCACGCGCTCAACCGCAAGATCCTTCTTATTGTTTGCGAACATGCTCCCCGCCTCCCCTCGTATTCAAGGCGCGCTCGCGCCTCGTCAAAAATCGAACGATAACCGCCACAACGACCAGTACTGCAACCGCGAGCGCGATCTTGCCGCTCAGCCCCAGGCTCTGCGAGAGCTGCGCGGCGGTATTCACGCGGCCCTCCTTGCCCATGCCCTTAACGCGATGTCCGCGCACGAGCAGGCGCTGCGTGTTCACGCCGTAGGGCGTGCAGGTGAGGAGCGTCGCGTAGTCGCTACCGGTCTCGGCCTTGAGCGACGAGACCTCGTCGGGCTCCACGACCTCGATCTTGTCGACCTTGTAGGCGACCGTGCGTCCCAGCACGTGGAAGCAAAACCTGCTCCCCCGCTTGAGCTGGTCGAGGTTGGTGAGCAGCAGCGCCGAGGGCAGCCCCCGGTGCCCCGGGACCACGCAGTGCGTGCCGGAGCCTCCCACGGGGAGCGACGTTCCCGAGAGATGCCCAAGCCCGCGCTCGAGCACCGCGCTCGAGGTGCCGTGGTAGAGCGGCAGGCGCACGCCGATGGAGGGGATCTCCACGTAGCCCATCACGCCGGTGCCGTCCACGTCGAGGAGGCTCCAGTACTCATCGCTTTTGGGGAGGTCCTCGCCGGTGAACGCGTCGGAGAACTGCGGGTCGAGCTGCTCGTTGTAGGCGAGCGCGGCGTTCCAAAGCGCGGCGAGGTCGTCGCTCGAGAGCGACTCCACGGCCTCGTCGTAGCTGTCCATGAGGCTGTTCTGCCGCAGCTGGTTCCAGATGTCGCTCGCGCACGGGTAGAGCATGATGGCGAGCCCCAGCACGAACACGAGGGCCGGCAGCACCGTGCCGAGCACGCGCTTCTTAGCGGTCGCCATGGCGCTCACCGCCTTCGATGCGGGAACCGGCCGGGCGCTGATCCGCAGCCGACGTGGCTGCAGGTGCGCCCGAAGGCGCGGCCGCAGTAGAGCCCGCTGCCGGCGCGTCCTCACCCAAGTCGCCTCGCTCCGTGCGCAAAGGCGCAGATGTGCGACCAGGCTCGCCCTCGCCGCCATCCGGTCGCGCGCCCTCCGACGCCACGGAACAACCGCCGGCAATCGTGCAGGAAGCACCAGCGCCGCCGCTGCCCGCAGAAGCACCCTCGCCCGACCGTGCACCCTTCTTCTGCTGGGCGCGGAACCACACCACCGTGCTGAACACCACCACGACGGCGAGCCCCGCGAGCACCCACAGGCCGTACTGCGTAAAGATCGAGCTCTTGGCGGCGGCGCCCTCGGCGGCCTCGGTCTTGGCGCTGTAGGCAACGCGGTGCCCGCGCACGAGCAGCCGGCGCGTGTTCACGCCGTAGGGCGTACAGGTCACGAGCGTACAGAGGTCCTTGCCCGCCTTGATGGCGAGGCTCTTGGTCTGGTCGGGCTCGACCTCCAAGATCTTGTCGACCTTGTAGGCGATCTTCTTGCCGAGCACCGTAAGGTAGAAGTGGTCGCCCACCTCGAGCTGATCGAGGTCGGTGAACATGCTCGCGCTCGGCAGGCCGCGGTGCGCGCTGATCACGCAGTGCGTGCCCGAGCCGCCCACGGGCAGCGCCGAGCCCTGCAGGTGCCCCGCCCCCTTGGTGAGCACCTCTTTGCCCGTGCCGTGGTAGATCGGCAGGTTCACGCGAATGCGCGGGATGGAGATGGTGCCCATCATGCCGTCGCCGCGGAAGGCGAGCTGCGAGGCGTACTCCGAGTTCTCCTCGGCGGAGTGGATGGCAAAGGCATCGGGGATGCCGCGCCCCACGAGCGTGGCGTTGTAGGCGCGGGCCCGCTTGAACCAGCTTTGCGTATCGTTTTGGGAAAGCTCTTGCACCTGCTCCTCGTAGTCGCCGATGAGCGCGGAGGAGCGCCACTCGTTCCACTGGTTCGACACGAGCGGATAGAGCAGCAGCGAGAGCCCTGCCAAAAAGATAAGCCCCAGCACGATGCTGGATATGCGAATGCGCTTTGGTGCCTTCATGATCGTAAAAATGGCCCAAGGCGGCCGCCGGTTGCTGCGCCGGCGGCCGCCCAACTGAGCCTATGAGCGAGAGGGCTCGCCCTACTCGTTGCTCTTGCGGCGGCGAACGATGAACACGCCCGCGGCGCCGGCCATGAGAACCACGCCCACGACCGTGAAGATCACGGTGCCCATGCCGCCCGTGGTGGGCAGCGAAGGCGTGCTGGAGTTCTTGACCACGATGTCAAACTGGCGCGAATACGTCGTGTTGACCGTTCCCTCAACGAGGTTCTCGTCGGCGGTCTCCACGGCAGTCACCGTAGAATCCTTCGAAAGGTTGCCCGAGTGCTCCGTCTCGTCGGCGGTATCCATCTGCGACGCAAGGTCGAGCTTGAACCTGCCGGCCGGGGCGTAGTAACCCTTGGGCGTGGTGCTCTCCTCAAAGTAGTAGTCCTTGTAGGGGTCGAGACCCTTGATGAGCAGGTAGCACTCGCTGCCGCCGGCCTCGATGGCGCTGTCACCGGTGGTCGAGGGACGGTAGTACCACGACGTCTCGCCCGTCTTCACCTTCTCGAACGTCATGGGCGTGCCGGAGTTGCCCTCGTACACCTTGAACTTAGAGCCCGAGAGCAAATCGCCGTTAAGGTCCTTCTTGGTGAGCTTGGTGGCGTAGGTGTACAGGGTCGTCGTCTGCTCGGTCGTGTAGGAGTACGAGACGTCACTGGTGCTGTACTTCACCTTGTCGGTGCTCGTGGCGGCCGTCGCAACGCCCGCATTGGCCGTACCCGTGATGTCGCTCATGACGGTCGTCTCGTAGGTGATGTAGTACGTGCGCTCGCCCGAGCCGGTGAGCTTGGAATAGTCGATGCTAAAGGTCGCGCTCTGGGAGCCGTTGGTATAGTTGCCGATGGTTCCCTCGGAGATCGCTTGCTCGATCTGCTCGGTCGGCTTGTACTTCGTGCCCGATTCGCCCACCTTCAAATACAGCTTCACCGAGCCGCTTACGTACTGCTGGTTGGCGAGCGCAACCTCGAGCTCGAGGCGCGGCGTCGTGCCGGCCTGCCAATCGGGGATGGTCAGCGCCACGCGGTGGAGGATCGTCTCGCCGATGGTGACGGTCTTGGTGCTCTTCCACGAGGAGTCCATGCTGGTGCCGTTGGCGCGCATGACCTTGTTGGTGATGCTCGGGCCCTTGGAGCTCTTCATCTGAACGGTCACGGAGCTCTCTTTGCTCTCCTGAGCATCGCCAGCCTTGATGGTCGAGCTCTCGCCATCCATCTTGACGAAGACGGAGAACGGGTTGTAGACGTTGGAGCCTTCCTGGGTGTCAACAGTCTTGATCGACACCAGATAGTAGCCGGGCTCGAGCGTGAGCCTCACGCTGGTTGCGCCGTCGGCCACCGTCGTATCGGAAGGCGTCGGCTTTGCATACGTCGCCGTACCGTAGAGGTAGGTTCCCAAGAAACTGGAAATCGTCGGGTTGGTGGAAGCCGTAAGGCTAGCGAGGTAGGCCTCGTCGCCCTTGCTGGCCTTCTCGGCGGCGGCGTGCAGGTAGCTCTTGAAGCTGGTCTTGCCGCCCGTCGTCGTATTGTCGAACTCGTACGTGTTGTAGTCGGTGCCATAGCTCATGAGCTTGTAGACCTGGACGGTCTCGCCGGACGCGAGGCCCGTCAGCTCCAGGCTCTTGGCATACTGGCTCGCATCTGCATATGCCGTGTTGCCCGCACCGAGCGCGGCCGCCACCACGGCGAGCGCGCACGCAACGA
>CAVDTO010000001.1:0-34784 GCA_963611895.1 bacterium | reverse complement strand
CAGAAATCCGAATGCCCCGCTGCCGAGAGCTCGAATTCACACCCCGCTCGCCCCGATCAGGCCGGTCGAGAACGACTCACATACGCCGCCTTCTCGTCTGGCACGAGAGAAAACAGTGCAAACCTCTCGTCCTGGACGAGAAGAAACCGTCAAACCCTCTCGTGCAGGACGAGAAGAAAGCCAATGGTTCATCGTTTGGGAAGAGAAGCGTGCCGACTGCCTAGTCGCGGTGGGAGTTGTCGTAGGCGGCGCGGATCTTGGGCGGGAGGCCGTCGGGGATAAGCGCCATAACGCGGTCCTCGTTGCCGTCGGCTATAGCCTGCTCGTAGTACCAGGTCTTGAACGTGAGCATGTCGAGCGCGCGCTGAAGGCTCGCCTGCTCCTCTTCCACGCGCTTGCGGGTTTGTTCGATGAGCTCCTTGCGCTGCGCATAGGTGGAAGGGCCCTCGGCCACCCACTCCATGAACTGGCGAATCTCGCGAATCTCGAGGCCGCTTCGCTTGAGGCACTCGATGAGCTTGAGCGCCTCGATCTCGCTCTCGCCAAACTTGCGGATGCCGCCCGCGCGCTCCATGTGCGGGAAAAGGCCCTGCTTGTCGTAGTAGCGCAGGGTCGATACCGGAATGGAGAACATCTCTGAGACCTGACCGATCGTATACATGGGCGCTCCAAATCTAACTCAAATTTACCCTTGACCTAAAGTTAGGTTTAGGTTCTATCGTGCTCTCAGCATAGCAGCAAATGAACGAAAGGATGCCCATGTACCTCGAGAAAATCGAATCCCCCGCAGACGTACGCGCCATCCCCGTCGGCGAGCTCGACGCCCTGGCAACCGAGATTCGTGGCGCGCTCATCGACAAGCTGGCCGCCCACGGCGGCCACGTGGGCCCCAACCTCGGAATGGTCGAGGCCACCATCGCCCTGCACCGCGTGTTCGACTCCCCCACCGACAAGCTCGTCTTTGACGTCTCGCACCAGACCTACGTGCACAAGATGCTCACCGGACGCGTCTGGGGCTTCACCGACCCGGCGCGCTACGACGACATCTCCGGCTACTCCGAGCCCAGTGAGTCCGCGCACGACCACTTCGTCATCGGCCACACCTCCACCTCGGTGAGCCTCGCCTGCGGCCTGGCCAAGGGCCGCGACCTCATAGGCGACACCTACAACGTGGTGGCCGTGATCGGCGATGGCTCGCTCTCCGGCGGCGAGGCCTTCGAGGGACTCGACTGGGCGGCCGAACTTGGGGGCAACCTCATCATCGTGGTGAACGACAACGAGATGTCCATCGCAGAGAACCACGGCGGTCTCTACAGGAGCCTGGCCGAGTTGCGCGCCACCGGCGGCGAGAGCCCCAACAACTACTTCCGCGCACTGGGGCTGGACTACCGCTACGTGGAGCAGGGCAACGACGAGCAGGTGCTCGAAGCCGCGTTTGCCGAGGTCCGCGACATCGACCACCCCGTCGTCGTGCACATCCACACCGAAAAGGGTCACGGCTTTGCGCCGGCGGTGGAGAACAAGGAGCGCTTCCACTGGGACGGCTGGTTCGACAAGCAGACCGGCGAGAGCCTGCTACCCAAGGGCGGCGAGCCGTCCATGAGCGAGCTCACCTACCAGGTGCTTTCTCGCCGTATGGCCGCCGACCCGCGCGTCGTGGCCATCTCCAGCGCCACGCCGGGCATCATGGGCTTTACACCCGAGCGTCGCGCGGCGGCCGGCAGGCAGTTCGTTGACGTGGGCATCGCCGAGGAGCACGCCGTGGCCCTGGCAAGCGGCATCGCGGCGGCTGGCGGCGTGCCGGTGTACGGCTTCTACGGCACCTTCATCCAGCGCGGGTTCGACCAGCTCATGCAAGACCTCTGTGTGAACGGCAACCCGGCCGTGCTGGTCTCCTTCGCCGACTCGGCGCGCGGCATGAACGACGTGACCCACCTCGGCATCTTTGACATTCCCGAGTTCAGCGCCATCCCGGGCCTCACCTACCTCGCGCCCACGTGCACCGAGGAGTATCTCGCCATGCTCGAGTGGGCGCCCGACTGGCGCCAGGGTCCCGTGGCCATCCGCGTGCCGGCCGCCGGCAATGTGAGCCGGCCGGATGTTGCGCTGGAAGGGGGCAAGCAGGGCGCAGCAATCACGAGCAACGACATCGCGGGTTTGCAGGATGCGAATGCCGCCGGCGAAACCGACCTAGCCGTTCGAGGCGAAGGTGCCCCAAACGTCGGCGGCGAGAACAGCTCCGCTCGCGCGCCTTGGCCGCTTACTCCTGAAGTGCTCTCCGAGGGGTCCGACGTGGCAATCCTTGGCCTGGGCTGCGCCTTCCCTCTCGCGCAGGAGGCGGCCGAGAAGCTTGCCGGCGAGGGCGTGAGCGTGACGCTCGTGAACCCGCGCGTGGCAAGCGGCCTCGAGGCGGGCTTCGTCGAGGGGCTGGCCACCGCGCACAAGGCCATCGTCACCGTGGAGGACGGTCAGCTCGAGGGCGGCTTTGGCGAGAAGGTCGCCCGCCAGGCCGGCGCTCACGACGTGCGCGTGCGCTGCCTGGGCATCCCGCGCGGCTACTACGACTGCTACGACCCAGACGAGCTCATGGCTAATTGCGGCCTCACCCCCGAAGGCGTCATCGCGGCCGCCAAGGAGCTACTGGGCTAGGCTCGCAGCAACAAAGATAGCCAGGGATAACCAGTAATGGCGCCCCGCGTGCATCGCCGCATGCGGGGCGCCATTTATGTTCTAAGGCCGCAGGTTGCGTTCCCTGTGCGCTCGCGCTGACCCCAAATACGCAAGCGCGCGCCGCTATTTCGCCAAGCGATACTTGCGATCCCTGCTCGTGGCAGGCGCCGTCGCAACCACAAACCCGTCCTCAAGCAGGCCCCTCAGCCTGTAGCGTGTCTGGTTTACGCTAAGGCCCAGCTCGTCGGCAATCTCTCGCATTGAGGCCTCGCCCAACTTCTTGAGTGCCGCAAGCACGCGCTCGTCATCGTCCGCGTCGACTGCAACGATGGCATGCGCCCCATACGTCGGGCGCGCAAAAACAACCTTGAAGGCATCGAGTGAAGGCTTGAACTCGGGCGCCGCAAGGCCCCTCTGCTCGCACTCGCGAATCATCATGGGCACGCCCGAGCCGTTGCCCTCGGCCGGCGAACCAGCAGCGGCAGGCAGCGGCACGAGCGACATCAACTTCATCAGCGTGGCGTTCCTGCAGCACGAAAGGCCGTCCGCCAGGTTCTCACGCGTCTTGCTCCCGTAAAGGCCTCCGGGGTTCGTGACCTCGATCCTGTCGTCAAAGATGTCCACAGCAACGGCCTGGCCGTCATAGCGGGGGCTGTAGTCGCGATGGATGAGGGCGTTCGCCACCGCCTCGCGGATGACTTCCTCGGGAATCTCGAGCTCATCGACGCGTGCGGCGCCCGCCACGACGGAGCGGCGCTTCAGGTTCTTGGCAACGGCCGCCACCGCGTCGGCCACCATCTCGCCGAGGGTGCCCTCGCAAACGGTGCGGTCCATGAAGCGCGGCGCGCCCGGCATTCCCTTCTCAAGGCCGGCATGCACGGCAACGTCCACCACGAGCCTGGGGAAAAACTGCTGCGGGTAGGCACCGGCGACCAACAGACCCGCCTTCGTGACCTCGCCTGCCTCGTCGATAAAATTAAGGCGCTGCAGCTTCTCCCACTCGTTCTGCACGCCCTTGAGCGCGCGCGGTGAGAGGTCGTACGCACGCTCGAAGGTGCGCTCCACCAGCGCCTTGTCAAAGTCCGCCGCGGTTGCGCCCGCAACGGGCTCCCTGTCGAAGTTACCGACCTTGCTGGCCGTGGAGATAGAGAAGAGCTCGTTGGAAGAGAGCGGAATGTCTTTTTCGTCAACGCGCTTGTAGCTGCCCTTGGCAGGGCCGCGGTCGTAAATGTAGCAGGGCTTTGATGCCGGGTCGAGCTCGTGGATCTCGATGGCGAGGATGAGCCGGCCCTCCACCTCAACGCGTTCGAGGCGGTACTTTGGCGGGTTGACGAGCTTGCCGGGCGTACCGCCGTCGCCCATACCGGCGACGAACTGGTCACGGGTGCGGTCCACGTCAAAGCCCTCGACGGGAGCAAAGCCCGCACGCTCGGAAAGGCCGAGCAAGATGAGGCCGCCGGCCGTGTTGGCAAAGGCGCTCACGGTCTCCCAAATGTCGGAGGAGAGCTTTCGCCCGCACTCCTTCACCTCGATGTCGGCGTCATCGGTGCCCTGCTTACGCAGGCGCTCGATGATCGCTTGCAGCTTCTCCTGCTCCACCAGTACCACCTCTCGTTCGGCGCTTGGCGCATGGCGACGTTCCCGATGCTGCCCGCAATGCCAAACGCATGCCAAGCGCAGCGGCGCGTCAGTTACAACGTCAGTTACAACGTCAGTTACAACGTCAGTTACAACGTCACTGAAATTGTAAGTGATGTTGTAAGTGAGACATAGCGAAAATCTTGGTTCCAGCAATTGGATTCTAGTCGTTACCTTGGCTTTTATACTGTGCGAAGTAAATTAGCAAGCTCTTCGTCACTTACAACGTCACTTACACCTCACTTACAACGTCTCTCAAATTTGTAAGTGACGTTGTAAGTGACGGGTCCTACTCCCCTTGCATAAGGCAGTCGAGGAAGGCTCGGGCGGCTGTGGAGAGAAGGCCCGGCCTAAAGACCGCGGCGAGCTCGCGGGTCACCGGTGGATCGAGCGGACGGCACTCGATGTTGTAGGGGCAGCGCGTAAGGATGAGCTCCGGCAGGATGGAGAGGCCCAGGCCGTTCTCCACCATGCTCATGATGGCGTAGTCGTCCCAGGTGGAGAGGCGCGCGTTGGGCACGAGGCCGGCGCTTTCGAACAGCGGGCTAATCTCGTTGTCGCTCCCCCGCTCGAGCAGGATGAACGGCTCGCTCGCGAGGTCTTCGAGCGAGATGGACTTCTGCGTGGTCAAACGGTGCCCGCTCGGCACCACGGCCATAAGCTCATCGACGGCCACGACCTCATGGGCGAGGCCGCTGCGCGGAGCCCGCGACGGGTAAGGCAAAAAGCCGAAGTCCACGAGGCCGTCGGCCACCCACGACTCGATCTCGGAGTAGTCGCCCATGCGCAGCTCGTACTCGATAGCAGGGTGCTCGCGGCCGAACCGCTCGATCGCCGGCGGGAGCAGGTGCGTGGCCACCGAGGAGAACGTGCCGATGACGAGCGAGCCGGTCTGCGCGCCCACGACCTCGGCCACGCGCTCGCGCAGGCGGCGCTGGTCCTCGCAAACGGCCTCCACAAAGGGCATGACCTGCTCGCCGTCGGCCGTGAGCCGCGCCCCGCGCCGTCCGCGCTCGAGCAGGGTGAGACCCCACTCGCGCTCGAGGTCGGCGATCATGCGCGAGACGCCCGACTGGCTGTAGCGCAGTTTGCGCGCCGCCGCGCTGATGCTGCCCAGGCGCACCACCTCAACCAGAGCCTGGTATTTCTGCACCGTGGAGTCCATTGGGGGCCTTTCCGTTTGCCGAGGTTAGCGGGCGTATTGCATGGAGCGGGATGCGCGAACGCACAAAAGGGCGCGCACCCGCAGCAAGCGTCTGCGCTCGCTGCAGCACGTCCCTGCACGCCGAAATAGTCGGACTAGACGCGCCAATCCTCCCATGCGTAATTGTGCTGGCAACTATGCTAAACATGCGCTTTTCTCAATGCAAATGTCCTGCGAAGATATCCTGCGTCACTTGCTGCCACCCGTGAGAAAGCCGCTGCGCAACCATGTCAAAGGCCACCCAGAACTATCTTCTTTCGCTCGTCCTCTTTGGCTCGAACGGAATCGTCGCCAACATGATCGACCTGCCGAGCGCCTACATCGTCTTTGCGCGCGTGAGCCTGGGCGCGGCTCTTCTCGTGGCCCTCACCCTGCTCGGCCGCAGCGCGCGTGAGAATCTCCAGGCACCCGCGCACAAGCGCCAAGCGGCGCACCTCTTTATCTCGGGCGCGGCCCTCGGTGCGGCCTGGCTCTTTCTCTTTGAGTCGTACCGCTATATCGGCGTCGGCGTGGCCTCGCTTCTGTTCTACTGCGGCCCTGTCATCGTGATGGCGCTCTCCCCCGTCATCTTTGGAACCCGCCTCACGGCCACCAAGCTCTGCGGGTTTGCCGCCGTTGTGGCCGGCGCCTTCCTCGTGGTGGGTCAGGGCCTTGGCAGCGGCATCGCCCCCGCCGGCCTTCTGCTCGGCGGCATGAGCGCCGTGATGTACGCCGTCATGGTCATCCACAGCAAGAAGGTCACCGACATCGTGGGCATCGAGTCCTCGGCCATCCAGCTCAGCGGCAGCCTCTCCATCGTGGCCGTCTATATGCTCGTAAGCGCCCTTGCGGGCTCGCTGGCCCTGCCCACGGCCGTTCAGCTTGCGAACCTGAATGTCGGCGCCATCCTCTGCATCGGCCTCGTGAACACAGGGCTTGGATGCTACATGTACTTCTCGTCCATGGGCGAGCTGCCCGTCACGCGCGTTGCCGTCTGCGGCTACCTCGAACCGCTCTCCGCCGTGGCGCTCTCCGCGCTGCTGCTCGGCGAGGCCATGACGACCGCCAACATCCTCGGCGCGGCCCTCATCCTCGGCGGTGCCCTCTACTCCGAGCTGGGCGAGAAGCTCCTCGAGCGCCGAGCCATGCGCAAGAGCCAAGCCGCCGCAGCGTAGAGCCAGAGCAATACGAACCAGCCGAACCGCCCGGAATCATGACCGGAGAAACGGCGCAACACGCCGGCAGCCGCCTCAATTCAAAACCGCTCGAACAAATACCGTTCAATCGCTCAATTGAAGACCGCACGAACAGCGCAGCCATGGTTAATCATGCACCTACCTGCATAAATGAGAGCCCCGGAGAATCGTAGTCGTAACTATGATTGTTACGACTACGATTCTCTGCTTTGTTACGGGTCGGTCCTTGCGGGGCGGGTTTCTGTAAGATTGACCCGTTATGCGAGCCTAAGGAGAACCCCGTGAACATCCTCGTTCTTTTGCCGATCAACAGCACCCACCGCGCCATGCTCCTGGCGAGCGCGCCCGACGCGGAGATCATCCAAGCCGGTGCCGACGACCCCGCGCTGCCCGAGCTCGTGGCGAACGCGAACATGGTCATCGGCAACATCGACCCCGCGCTCCTCACGCATGCCGGTCCCGACCTGCAGCTCATGCAGCTGCAGTCGGCGGGCTACGACAACTACCTCGCCGCCGGGACCGTTCCCGCAACCGCGGAGCTCTGCTGCTCGGTCGGCGCGTACGGCCAGGCCGTGAGCGAGCACATGTTTGCCATGCTCCTCTCGCTCATGAAGCGCCTGCCCGGCTACCTGCGCGCGCAGGACGCGCACGACTGGTGCGACCTTGGCGTCGTCTCGAGCCTGCGCGGGGCGCACGTGCTCGTGCTCGGCGCGGGCGACATCGGCACGCACTTTGCCGAGCTCTGCCGCGCGATGGGCGCGCACGTTGAGGGCGTCAAGCGTCGGGTCCTCACCTACCCGAGCGTGTTCGAGGCCATGCACGCCATGGACGAGCTGCCCCAGGCCCTGGCCGAGGCGGACGTCGTGGCATCGTTCCTGCCGAGCACGGACGCCACGCGCAAGCTCGCCGACGCCGCGTTCTTTGGCGCCTGCAAGGAGGGCGCCTGGTTCGTGAACGGCGGACGCGGCGACCTCGTGGACAACGATGCGCTCATCGCCGCGCTCGAGAGCGGCCGGCTCGCGGGGGCGGCGCTCGACGTGTGCGACCCCGAGCCGCTCCCTGCCGAGAACCCGCTCTGGGACGCGCCGAACCTGCTGCTCACGCCCCATATCTCGGGCTGGCTGCACCTGCCGGTCACGCTCGACAACGTCATCGGCATCGCCGCGGAGAACCTCAAGCACCTGCAGGCGGGCGAGCCCCTGCGCAACCGCGTGGAGCACTAGCGTCGGACCGCGATGGGGCACGTCGGGGCGCCGCTCGGCACAACACGCGTCGAATAGCCGAATAGCGTCCAGACCGCAAGGAGCCTGATTCCGGAACTCATCCAGAATCAGGCCCTTTAGTTTTACCCGCTTGCGTCACTTTGCAGCGAGCTCTCAACCGACCCGCTCACGTAAGCACTAAAGCTCGATCGACTCCGCCTCGCGGATGCGGATGCTCGCGTTGTAGAACGCGCTCAGGGCCACGATGCCCCAGACGATGTCACGCACGCCGCCGGTCTCGTAGCTCGAGTGCATGGCGAGCTGCGGCAGACCCACGTCAACCGCGTGCAGGCTCACCTGGATGTTCGAAAGGTTGCCGAGGGTCGAGCCGCCGGCCATGTCGCTCCGGTTGGCGAACGCCTGCGTGGGCACGCCGGCGTCGTCGCAGATGGCCTGGAACGCTGCACGGCTGAAGGCGTCGGTGCAGTACTTCTGGTTGGCGGCCTCTTTAATCACGATGCCGCCGTTCAGCGCCACGCGGTTGCCGGCGTCGTGCTTCTCGGGGTGGTTCGGGTGCACGGCGTGCGCGTTATCGCAGCTCACGAGCATCGACGCCGCGAGCGCGCGGTGGTAGGTCTCCTCGCTGTGGCCGAGCGCCCCGTTGATGCGGCGCAGGGCATCGGCTAAGAAGGTCGACATCGCGCCCTGTTTGGTCTCGGAGCCGACCTCCTCGTTATCGAAGCAGCAGAAGACCGAGACGCAGGCCGCGTTCTCGCTCGCGAGGAACGCCCTGAGCGCGGTGTAGGCGCAGGCGAGGTCGTCGAGCTTGGGGGCCGAGACGAACTCGCTGGCCGCGCCCCACACGCACGGCTCCTGGCGGCTCACCAAAAAGAGGTCGCGGGCAACGATCTGCTCGGGCTCCACGCCGAGCTCGTCGGCGACCATCTCGTCGAACGCGCCCGCCGTGAGCTCGCCCGCCGAGAAGAGCGGGCAGAGGTCGACCGCACGGTTGGGCGCGAACCCGGCGTTGACACTGCGGTCCATGTGCACGGCCAGGCTCGGGATGAGCGCAAGGTCGCGGTCGGGGCAGAAGAGGCGGCTCTCGATGCGCGACCCCTCGCGCACGAGCACGCGGCCTGCAAAGGTGAGCGGACGGTCGAACCAGGTGTAGTCGATCATGCCGCCGTAGGCCTCGACGTTCAGGCGCAGGTAGGAGTCGGGACCCTCGAGCTCGGGCACGGCCTTGACCTTGAACGTGGGAGAGTCGCCATGGCTCGCCGTGAGCTGAAAATGGTACGGCGCCTCGGCGGTGGGAGCGGCGACGCTCTCGGCGCCATTCGAGCCCTGCGGCACGTTCTCCCCTACGCGGAACGCGACGGTGCTCGAACCGTTGCGCTGCGTGTAGTACGCCCCGCCCGGCTCCAGGCTCCAGGCCGCGCCCTCGGGCAGGTAGGTGAATCCCGCCTCGTCGAGCTCGGCGGCGATCGCTGCCGCCGTGTGGAACATGCTCGGGCAGCGCTCGATGAAGTCGCAAAGGTCGCTCGCGGCCTCGATGTCGTCGACCGTCACGCGCGAGTTCTGCCCGTCTACCTGCAGTTCTTGCCCATCTGTCAGCAGTTCCTGTTCGCCGAGCTGCTCGTCTGCCATACCGACCTCTTTTCTGGCGCGCGCTCCCGCTCGCCCAACAAAGCGCGCCCGCAAGCGCGCCCCGAAAATTCTCAACCAGCCTAGCCTAGCGCCGCCCGCGCCCCCAACAAACGCGGCACGGAAACCACACGCTGCAGGGCTGTCATGAGCAGGCACGGCAGCCGTAGCCAATCCAAATCGCCGAGCCGCCACAACCTGGAACCGAGGCGCTCGCACGCAGAAAGGCCGACCCCTAGCGATCGCCTCGACGCTTACTGCGCGGGCAGACGTTCTTGCCAGGACAAACCCTGTCCCCGCTGTCGCCACCCCTCACCCCGCCTCCGCCACGTTAAAGCCCCAAGCCCTTACATCCGCCGCGGGTGAGTAGGGGTAAACTTATGCGCTAGCAATGCAACTCGCCCGAAGGGACACATCATGCTCAGGATCGGTCTTCTCACCAGCGGCGGCGACTGCCAGGCGCTCAACGCCACCATGCGCGGCATCGTCAAAACGCTCTTGGCAAAAAGCGACGAGCCCGTCGAGATCTACGGCTTTGAGGACGGCTACCAGGGCCTCATCTACGGGCGCTTCCGTCTCATGACCCCGAGCGACTTCAGCGGCATCCTCACGCGCGGCGGCACCATCCTCGGAACGAGCCGCACGCCGTTCAAGCGCCTCGACATCCCCGAGGCCGACGGCGTGGAGAAGGTCCCCGCCATGGTGCACACCTACCACAAGCTCAAGCTCGACTGCCTGTTCATGCTCGGCGGCAACGGCTCCACCAAGACGGCCAACCGCCTGAGCCAGGAGGGCCTGAACGTCATCGCGCTGCCCAAGACCATCGACAACGACACCTGGGGCACCGACATGACGTTCGGCTTCACGAGCGCCATCGACGTGGCCACCAAGTGCATCGACGACATTCACACCACGGCCTCGAGCCACGGCCGCGTGTTCGTGATCGAGATCATGGGCCACAAGGTCGGCTGGATCCCGCTGCACGCGGGCGTGGCCGGCGGCGCCGACGTCATCCTGATCCCCGAGATCCCCTACAAGATGGAGAACATCATCAAGACCATCGAGCACCGCATGGAGACCGGCAGCCGGTTCACCATCGTGGCGGTGGCCGAGGGCGCCATCTCGCAGGAGGACGCCGCACTCTCCAAGAAGGAGTACAAGAAGAAGGTCGCCGAACGCACGAGCCCGTCGATCGTGTACGACATCGCGCGCGAGATCGAGGAGAAGACTGGCCGCGAGACCCGTGTGGCCATCCCCGGCCACACGCAGCGCGGCGGCGAGCCCGATGCGCAGGACCGCATCTTCGCCACGCAGTGCGGCGTCGAGGCGGCGCTCGGCTGCCTTGAGGGCGAGTTCGGCTACATGATCGCGCAGAAGAACGGCAAGATGACCCGCACCCCGCTCGAAAAGGTCGCCGGCAAGCTCAAGTACGTCGACCCCGAGAGCGACCTGGTGCGCGAGGCCAAGGCCCTCGGCATCAGCTTCGGTGACGAGTAGGCGCCTGGCCGCAGACGGTGCCCCACCGGCACGCAGAGGCCGCATCTCCTCACCGGGGATGCGGCCTCTTTTCCCCTCTCCGCTACTCCGCGCTCTTGAGGGCACCCACCATGTCGATCTTGTTCAGGCTCCGGTTGGTGGCGAGGTTCACGACGATCGTGAACACGAACGAGAGCGCCACGGCGATGACGTAGCTCAACGGTTCCACCTGCACGTCGAAGTAGAGTGACGGCATCTGCAGCACGTAGGTGAAGCTCCGCGCCAACGCGTACCCGAGCGGCACGCCCGCGGCCGCGCCGATGCCCGTGAGGATGAGCGTCTCCTTGTTCACGTAGTGGTGCACCTCGTGCCGGTTGAACCCGAGCACCTTGATGGTCGCGAGCTCGCGCTCGCGCTCCGAGATGTTCGTGTTGGAGAGCGTGAACACCACCACGAACGAGAGGCACGCCGCCATGGCGGTCACGAGCACCACGACCGCGTTGATGATCGTGAAGTTGCTCTCGAAGTTGCGCACCTGGTCGGCCGTGCTCGAGACGCTCAGCCACCCGTCCGACTTGAGGCTCTTGCAAAAGCGGATCTGCTCGCTCGCGCTACCGCCGAGCTTGCCGATGAGCGCGTTAGCCTGCATCTTCTTGCCGAAGGCGCGCTCATAGGCCTCCTGCGAGAGATAGACCGTGCTGCCCAGGTAGTTGAGCGAGGTCGAGCGGACCTTGATCTTGGCCGTATCGAGCGAGGTGTCCTGCAGGGTCACGCTCTCGCCGGCCGCCACGCCGAGCACCATCTGCGCACTCTTGCTCACGTCGCACCCGGTGGCCGCGAGCTCGATTGCGCTGCCATCGGCGTTCGCGAGGTGCACGTATTGGCCGAGCTCGCCCACGCTCTCGGTGGGAACGATCACGATCTGCACGGACTCGCTCTTGCCCGCATACTCGGCCGTGACGGTCTCGATCTGCACCGAGATGCTCGACGTAAGCGAGACCGCGGCGCCCTCCTCCTCGGTACGCGCGCGGAGCTTGTCGGTGAGCGCGGAAAGGTCGTTCGGGGTCGAGACGGCCATGACGTCGTAGCGCGTGACCACGCCGTACTGGCGGTTGGAGAGGCCCACGACGGTGTCGCGAATCCCCAGGCCGCAGATCACGAGCGCGCAGCACCCCGCGATGCCAAAGACCGTCATGAAGAACCGCATCTTGTAGCGCATGAGGTTGCGCGCCGTGACCTTGCTCAAGAAGTTGAGCCGGCTCCAGAACCAGCGGACGCGCTCGAGCAAAATGCGCGAACCGGCGCGCGGCGCCTTGGGGCGCATAAGCGCGGCCGGCGACTCGGTGAGCTCGCGGCGGCAGGCGAGCCACGCGGCGCCGGCAACGCCCACGGCAAAGAGGGCGACCGAGCCGATCGACATCACCGCGTTGTAAAAGAGCTGCATGTTGGGCACCACGTACATGGACTCAAAGACCCCGAACAAAAAGAGCGGTAGGAACACGAAGCCCACGACGTTGCCCACGACGCCGCCCGCAAGGCACGCGGCGAGCGCGTAGCCCACGTACTTGGATAGGATCTTGCGGCGGTCGTAGCCGAGCGCCTTGTAAAGACCGATGAGCGTGCGCTCCTCCTCCACCATGCGCGTGGCCGTGGTGAGGCTGATGAGCACCGCCACCACGAAGAAGATGGCCGGGAACACGGTGGCGATCGACTCGATGGACGACATGTCGGAGTCCACGCTCGCAAAGCTCGCGATGCCCGAGCGGTCCTGCACGTACCAGATCGAGTCGCCGAGGGCTTCCTTGGCCTCTTTGCGTGCAGCCTTGAACTGCTTGGAGAGGGTGCTCTCCTGCTCGCTCAGCGAGGCCTCGGCCGCCGTGCGCGCATCGCTTCCCTCTGGCATCGACGCCGCCTGCGACCTGCTCGCCGCGAGCATCGCGCTCGCCCGTTCCTCCTGCTCGTCGATCTGCGCGAACGTGTCGTGGAGCAGCTCCTTTACCCGCGCCTTCTCGCGGGCATGGCGAATGCGCTCGATCTCGCCCGTGACCCGCTCGACGGCATCGGTATAGTCGGCAGAGAAGCAGTAGAGCGAGCTCGAGTCGTCCACGCGCACGTGGATGGCCGTGAAGAACGGTGCCGTTGCGGCCGACTCATTGACGTAGAAGGTGTAGTCGTTCGTGCTCGTGGACCTGAACGAGCTGCCCGTGTCGGCCGCGATGTCGGTGGGGTCGCGGACCTCGGCGCAGATGGTGTAGGTGCCGCGCCTGAAGACCGTGATCGAGGAGGCCTGGGATGCAGCGTCCGTGCTCGTGCTCGTGCTCGCGTCCGACGTGTCGGAGCCGTCCGCGTCACCTTCCGACGCCTCGCTGCTCGCAACCTCACCGGTGCTCTCGATCGTGATCGTGTCGCCGACCTTCTTCTTGGCGCTCTTGAGGTAGGCGGAGGTCACCGCGATCTCGTCGGCGTCCTCGGGCAGGTCGCCGTCCACAAGAACCGGCTGGTCGATATCTTTTTTTGAGAGGCTCTGCACGTACGCGCGCTTGTTCGCGCCGCCGACCTCGGTGGCGACGGTCTCGGAGTAAATGCCCTCGGCAACGTCGACGCCGTCGAGTGCCGCGACCGCCTTGACGTCGCTTTCGGTGAGGCCGAGCGTTCCCTGCACGCTGATGTCGTAGACGTTCTGCGCCGAAAAATACGCGTCGACCGAGCGGCGCAGGTCCTCGCAGCCCGCCTGCAGGCCGACCATGATGCTCACGCCGAGCGCGCAGATGACGGCGATGGAGGCAAAGCGCTTGACGCTGCCCGTTATGGTGCGGCGCACCCCGAGCGCAAAGACGTCGCATGTGGGCGCATCGTCGGTATAGACCGCCATGCCGCCTACCACTCGATCGTCTCGACGGGAGCCGGACTGTCCTGCAGCTCCTCGCTCACGACCTTGCCGCTCTTAAAGCGGATGAGGCGGTCGGCCATGGGGGCGAGCGCCGAGTTATGCGTGATGACGATCACCGTGATGCCCTCGTTTCGGCAGGTGTCTTGCAAAAGCTGGAGGATCTGTTTGCCGGTTTGGTAGTCGAGCGCGCCTGTGGGCTCGTCGCAGAGCAGCAGCTTGGGGTTCTTGGCGAGGGCGCGCGCAATGGAGACGCGCTGCTGCTCGCCGCCCGAGAGCTGCGCCGGAAAGTTGTTCTGCCGCTCGGCCAGGCCGACCTTGGCGAGGGTCTCGGCGGCGTCGAGCGAGTCGGGGCAGATCTGCGCCGCGAGCTCCACGTTCTCGAGCGCCGTGAGGTTGGGCACGAGGTTGTAGAACTGGAACACGAACCCCACGTCGGAGCGGCGGTAGGCAACGAGCTCGTTCTCGGAGGCGGCGCTGATGTCGCGCCCGTCGACGATCACGCGGCCCGAGGTGGCCCCGTCCATGCCGCCGAGGATGTTGAGCGCCGTGGTCTTGCCGGCGCCCGATGCGCCGAGGATGATCGCGAGCTCGCCGCGCTCGACGGTAAAGCTCGCGCCGTCGAGCGCATGGATCTCGGCGGCGCCGGATCCGTACGCCTTGACGACGTCGGAGAATTCGATATATGCCATGA
This sequence comes from bacterium, assembly GCA_963611895.1. Classification (GTDB taxonomy): domain Bacteria; phylum Actinomycetota; class Coriobacteriia; order Coriobacteriales; family Coriobacteriaceae; genus Collinsella. The sequence goes on along the minus strand of CAVDTO010000001.1, from coordinate 20,194 downwards.
GCTGGGTCCTCTCGTTAAGTAGTCACTTAGTATTACCCAACAATTCGAGCGCATGAGCGCACGATCCGCCCCCGAAACACGTTCTACGCGCGATACATATCCGCCAGATCAATCAGCCGCAGGTCCTCGCGAGCCTCGACCCCGCTAAAGCCCGAGCGCGAGATGAACCCGTACCGATAGCAGTCGAGGCCCGTGGCCCTCACCTGCTCGATCTCGACATCGATCATCTTCTGCGTAACCGGAGTCGTGCGGAATTTGGCCTCGTAGAACACATAGCCGTTCGGGTCCTCGGTCACGACGTCGAACTCGCCGCTCGTCTTGCGGGCCGGATCGTCGTACCAGTACTTACCGATGAGGTTGAACGGCGGGTCGATCTCTCCCCTCCTGTTTTGTCTCACCAGGTACTGCCGGCACACTTCCTCGAACACATGAGGGACGTAGCGGGTCTCGAAGTCGTCGGCCACAAAGCGGTCGTAGAACACGTCGGTATCGAGCACGCTGCGCTGCGATGAGTACTTGAACACGTAACAGTAATAGAAGAGCGAAAGGTTGTCGGCAATCGTGTACGACGACTTCTTCCTGTTGCCCTGGTCGTTGATCGGGGACTGCTTGCGCACCAGCTGCATGCCGCAGAGCTTCTCGAGCACGTTCACCAGCGAGGCCGGGCTCGACACATGCGACTGGGCGAGGATGTCCTTGTAACGCGTATATCCATCGGCGAGGGCGCAGAATGCCTCATTGGCGTTCACGATCTTGGAAATCTCGGGCAGCAAGAACGAGCCGACCTCGCTCTCGAGGCGCGCGTCGGGCATGAGCAGCAGCTCGATGAGGTTCTCACGCACCGAGAGCTCCGGGTCGATGAGGCGGTTGTAGTACGGGATTCCGCCAAAGACGCTGTAGAGGCGAACCTTGTCCTCGGGCGAATAGGATGGGTAGAACTCCGCGGAGTCAAAGTAGTCCATGGGCTTTAGGTCGATCTTGAGGTCGATACGCCCGTAAAGCGGATTGTCTCCTTCGAGGAGCGACTTCATCACCTCGATGTACGAGCCGCAGACCACGAGGGAAAGATGCGAGGTCTTTTGGTAGGTGTCGATCAGTGCCTGCAGGATCGAGTCCATACCCGCGACCGTCTCGCGCAGGTAGGGATACTCGTCGATGACCAGCACGATTTTCTCGGTGAGAGATTTTTCGAAGACGAAGCGCAGCGCGGCCTCGATGTTCTCGAACGCCGGGCGCGGAATCTCAAACGATGCGGCAATCACCTCGGCCAGGCCCCTCACGTTGAGGGCCTCCGAGGTCTGGCGGCATTCGTAGTAGAGGGTGCGCGCATCGGTTTTGCGGAGCGACTGAAGCAGCAGCTCGCTCTTGCCAACGCGGCGACGGCCATACACGAGCGTGGCGTTCTGGTTCTTGCGCCCGAACGCCCGCAGGAGCTTCTTCTGCTCGTCTTCGCGGCCAACAAAATTCATCTCTGCACCCCGTAATTTTTGTTCAACTTTTTTGACTCAACTTTTCTGAACAAAAATATACCACGTCAGAAGGCCATTCGAAAGGAGCGAACGCAGTGAGCCCCTTGAGGAGCAAGGGGCTCAGCTTACGCTTGTGTTCTGATTTGACCGTACACGGTAGCCGCAGGCCGCGGCCTAAAACCGCACGGTGAAGGTGATCTGGTCGCCGGCTCCTGTGGCCTTGATGGTGCCGCCGTGGGCCTCGACGATCGCCTTGGCCACCGAGAGGCCCACGCCCGAGCCGCCGGTCTTGCTGTTGCGGCTCGTGTCGGCGCGGTAGAAGCGGTCGAAGAGCCGGTCGAGGTCGATGCTCGGCAGGTCGTCGACCGCGTTGGTCACCGCAAGGCACGCGCCCCCGTGCTCGCCGGCCGCGAGCGCGAGCTCGATCACGCTGCCGTCGCTCGCGTAGCGCGTGGCGTTGTCGAGCAGCAGCTCAACCACCTGCGCCAGCGCCGCCTTGTCGCCCTTACAGGTAAGACCCGAGGCAATGCTGCGCGAGAGCCGCTTGCCGCGCGAGAGCGCCACCGACGAGAACGGCTCGCTCGTCTTGTCCACCAGTTCCGAGAGGTCAACATCGGCCTTGGTAAAGCCCGCCGCGCCCTCGTCCATGCGCGCGAGGAACACGAGCCGCTCGGTGAGGGCCGTGAGGCGCGCCACCTGGTCGTGGATGCTCTGCGTCCACTCGCTCTCGCCCGACTCGATCTCTTGCACCTGGATCGCCGCGTCGATGACGGCGAGCGGGGTCTTGATCTCGTGGCTCGCGTCGGTGATGAACCGCTTCTGCTTCTCGTAGCTCTCCACCACCGGCTTGATCGCGAAGCGGCTGAGCACCACCACGAGCACGAGCACCGCGAGCCAGCCGAGCACCCCGATGGCGATGCTCGCCGTGAGGAACGACTGGAAGTTCGACATCTCGCGCGAGCAGTCGAGGAAGATGCACATGGTGTTGTCGGACGAGACGTCGACCTCGCTCATCGACACGCACAGGTAACGGTAGCTGCCGTAGAACCCGTTGGTCTTGCGCGCGTTCTTGCGGTAGACCTTGGCCGCGTAGGCGGTCGCGTCGCTCTCGCTCACCGATGCGGTGAAGCTCGTGTCGACGTCGAGCACGACGCCGTCGGAGTTGACCGTCACGGTGAAGTAGCGGATGGAATAGGGCTCCTCCGCGTTGAGGACCTTGTCGAGCGTCATGGGCCCGTTAAAGCGCTTGGAAGCGCGCTTGACGGTGCTGAGCACGACCTCGATCTCGCGCACGTTGGAGCTCGAATCGCTCCCCGCGGCGTCGGAGGAAGAGGCGCCGTCGGTTGCAGAAGCGCTCGTGCCGTCCTCGTTGAGCAGGATGCTCGAATCGGTGCCGTTGGCGGTATTCGACGATGCGCCCGCGTTGGCCGAATCGCCATTCGAGCCGTTGCCCGAGCTGCCGTTCGAATCGCCGGCGGAGTCGCCCTGCAGGTTCCCCTCGTCCTCGAACCACAAGTCCTCCGTGCCCGGGTAGTAGCCGTCGTTCTTGGCGATGAGCGCGAGCTTGCTGTCGGCGGTGTTAGAGATGGCCAGGTAGTTGGCCAGGTTGATGCCGCCGACAATACCGACCAGAACGATAGTGACGGCGCCCATGGCAACGAGGATGAACTTTTGCCTGAGGCCGCGCTCGATCGCGCTCGGCGGCGTGGCGGCACGCTCCTTCTTAGTCATTGCTCGCGACCTCGAGCGAGTAGCCCTGGTTGCGCGAGGCCTTGATGCTCGCGGTCTCGCTCACCTTGGCGAGCTTCTTGCGCAGGTACGAGATGTAGACCCACACCACGTTCGCGCCCTCGGGGGCCTCGTCGCCCCACACGTCCATGAGCAGGCGCTCGGTGGGGATGCGCTCGCCGGGGTGCTCCATGAAGAGCTCCATGAGCTGGAACTCGCGGTTGGCGAGGTGCTCCTCGCCCGCGGGACCCGAGAGCACGCAGGCAGCAAGGTCGAGCTTGAGGTCGCCCGCGCGAAGGGTGTTGGCGTCGACGGCGGTGGCCACGCGCGTGATGGCGCGGATGCGCGCGAGCAGCTCCTTGGCAGCAAAGGGCTTGGTGAGGTAGTCGTTCGCGCCGGCGTCGAGGCCCTCGACCTTGTCGGCAACCTCGCTCTTTGCCGTGAGCATGATGATCGGCGTGCGATTGCCCTCGGCGCGCACCTGCTTGAGCACGCTGATGCCGTCGAGCCCGGGCATCATGATGTCGAGCACCGCGGCGCCGTACTCGTTCTGCTGCAGGAACTTGAGGGCGGTCGTTCCGTCGTAGGCCGCGTCGACCTCGTAGCCGTCGTGCTCAAGGATCGCCGTGAGGGCGCGGGAGAGTCCGTATTCATCTTCGGCAAGCAGCAGTTTCATGGTTCGGCACCTCGCATAGATAGGTCGGTCGCATAGCACAGCTCGATAATAGCCCACGAGCTGGGCGTCCTTAGGCAAGCCTTAAGCCGAGCGAGGGCTGCGGCCGATAACGCAGGATTTGCCTTAGGAGAACCTAAAGCGCGTATACCTGCGCATTTGCAAAATCCCGGCGCGGTAGAACTTGAATCGCCGAGGGGCCACGCGCCCTCGGGCGGTCCCTCTGAGCTCGCGGAGCCGCCTTGCGAGCGCCTTGCCATCCTCGCCCCTCGGTTAGGCGGAAGACCGCGGCCCGCACGCGACTCGGCGGGCCGCATCCGCACCGGTATGCAACAGGCGCCCCGCGCGCCAAGAACAGGGAGGTTCCCTATGAACGAGTATCGCCACACCGCAGACGCCGCCAACGCCAACGGCACCGCTAACGCTGCAGTCGGCACCGGAGCGAACGCGAATACGAATGCGGCCGCAGCTGCGACGTCGCAGGGCGCCCACGGCGTTGCGGGGGCCGGCGCCGCAAGCGCCGGAGTCTCCGCGGCCGAGACCCGCACCATGACGGCCGCCATCCCCAACCCCGCCGTAGCCCAGACCGCAGCGCAGCACGGCGCGGGCGGCAACCACGCGCAGGCGCAGGGCGCGGCCGCAGCCACCGCAGCCCAACCCAGTGCGACCGCATACCAGGCGGAGCAGGCTCCGGGCGCCCCGGCCCAGCACCAGCCCGCGCCCACGGGCGAGCCTGCACCGGCCAAGGAGCCCGGCCGCGCAAAGACGCTCCTGCTCGTGGCCGTGCTCGCGGCGGTCTGCGGCCTCGCGGGTGGCCTCGGCGGCGGCGCCATCGTGGCCATCGCGACATCCAACTCCGCCTCTGCGGGCGGCATGTCCGCGGGTGGCGCGCCCTCGCAGAGCGGCGACGGTCAGCAGGGTGGCCCGGGCCAGAGCTCGCAGGACGGCTCAAGCAATTCGGGCGATTCGAGCTCGTCCGATTCCAGCAGCTCGAACAGCTCCGACGGCACGAGCAACTCGAATAACGGAAGCTCGAACGCACAGGGCAGCGGCAACGGCGCTCCCGAGCCGCCGAGTGGCAACGGCGGCGGCAACGGAACGAGCGCGCAGGGCCAGGGCGATTCCTCGAGCAGCGACAGTTCTAACAGCAGCTCCTCGAGCTCCGACACCAGCGCAACGACGACCCTCTACAGCGCGTAAGAGCAGGTGAGAAGTATGACCGAGCAGAAGAACGCAGCGACAGTCGAGCGCACGGGGGCCGCAATCGACGACGGCGCCCCCAAGCCCTCGCTCGAAGCCGCATTTGAGGCCGCGGCCTCGACCGCGGCGGCAGCCAAGCCGGCAACCATGGCTGCGACCGAACGCGCCGACCGACCTGCCGCCGCAGCAAAGATTGAGGCCGGAATCAGCCCGGTATCCGCACCCGCGGCCGCAACCGTCTCCGCCTCGGCGCCCATGGTCGCAAACGTGCCTACCCCCGCGGCCTCGTCCGACACCGAGCCCTGCGGCGTGCTGCGCTGCGGAGAGCCCCGCGCCGTCGACGTCGACATCGTCATTCCCGTCTACAACGAGCAGGAGCAGCTCGGCAGCTCCGTCGTTCTCCTTATGGAGCAGCTGCGCGAGCTCGCCGAGGAAGGCTCGAGCTTCACCTGGCAGGTCGTGATCGCCGACAACGCAAGCACCGACCGCACCTGGGACCTCGCCCGCGCGCTCTCTGAGAAATTCCCCTTTACCGTGCGCGCGATGCGCATTCCGCAAAAGGGCCGCGGCCGTGCACTCAAGTGTGCCTGGGGCTCATCGAAGGCGCAGGTCATGGCCTATATGGACGTTGATCTCTCCACCGATACGCGCCAGATCCCCGCGCTCGTGGAGCCGATCCTGCAGGGACGCGCCGACGTCTCGTTCGGCTCGCGCCTGCTGCCCGGCTCGCAGGTCGAGCGCTGCCTCAAGCGCGAGTTCATCTCGCGCACCTACAACCGCATGCTCCAGAGCTACCTCGACGCGCGGTTCCGCGACGCTCAGTGCGGCTTCAAGGCCATCAGCGCCGAGGCCGCGCGCTCGCTCCTGCCCATCATCGAGGACAATGAGTGGTTCTTCGACACCGAGCTGCTCGTGCTCGCCGAGTCGATGGGCATCGCCACCAACGAGTTCGCCGTGCGCTGGCGCGAGGACCCGGGCTCCACGGTGCACATCGTCGACACCGTGCGCAAGGACCTCGCCGGCATGAAGCGCATGCACGATGCCAAGGCCGCAGGCAAGCTGGGCGCGCGCCCGCAGCTCGCATGCCCCACCGCGCCCGGCAAGGCCGTGAGCGCCACGGCACCGGCCGCCGCCAGCGCTCTGCGCCCCGCGCGCAAGGCGAGCACGCCCGTAAGCCCCATCCACCCACATCAGACTCCCCTGGAGGCCCGATGAGCAGCATCGCCCTGCCCTACGCGCCCACGCGCACCCATGAGGGCCCGCGCTCGCATGCACGCGCGTTTAATCCCGCGCGCTCGATCGCCGACTGGACCGCACTCGCCCTCTTGCTCGCGAGCGCCGGGTTCGTCTTCTTTTGGAACCTCACGGCCTCGGGCTACGCCAACGAGTTCTACAGCGCCGCCGCCCAGGCCGCATCCAAGAGCTGGAGCGCCTTTTTGTGGGGCTCGCTCGATTCCGGCGGTGCCATCACGGTCGACAAGCCGCCCGCGTCCATCTGGCTCATGGCGCTCTCGGTGCGCGCGCTCGGACTGAGCTCGTTCTCGATTCTGCTGCCCCAGGCGCTCATGGGTGTCGCCTCCACCTGGCTGCTCTATGCGACGGTGCGCCGTTACTGGGGTAACGCCTCCGGCATCGTAGCCGGCGCGGTCTTCATTACCACGCCCGTGGCGGCCCTCATGTTCCGGTTCAACAACCCCGACGCCCTGCTCATTTTCTTGCAAATCGCCGCAGCCGCGCTCGTTTTGCGCGCGCTCGAACAGCCTGTCGGGCGCGGCGGCAACCGCAAACGCACGGGCCTCGTGTGCGCGGCGGGGCTCCTCTGCGGGCTCGGCTTTCTTGCCAAGCAGTTCCAGGTGCTCCTCGTGGTCCCCGGGTTCGCGCTCGCGCTCTTCGCCTTCTCCCCCACCCGTCTGTTCCGCCGCATCGGCGACGGCTTCGCCGCGATCGCATCCATGGTGGCGGGCGCCGGCTGGTGGGTGCTCCTCACCGTACTCGTGCCGAGCGGCTCGCGGCCCTATATCGGCGGATCGCAGACCGACTCGTTCATCGAGCTCACCTTTGGCTACAACGGCCTCGGGCGCCTCACCGGCGACGAGACGGACTCGGTCGTGCCGGGCGCCGCAAGCTCCACGGCGCAAGGCGGCATGTGGGGAGAGACGGGCATCGGCAGGCTCTTTACCAGCGATTTCGGCGACCAGATCACCTGGCTCGCCGTTATTGCCGCCACCGGTATCGTGGTGAGCATCGTCTGCGCGCTGGCCCTGCGCAAGCATGCGACGGCCGAGCGCGCCGCGTGCATCTCCGCAGCGACCACCACGTCCTTGAGCGCTGCGGAGCCGGATCTCCGCGAGATCGCGCGCCTGCGCCTGGCGGCGCTCACTATCTTTGGCGCCTGGCTCGTGGTGACCTGGCTCACCTTTGGCTTTATGGCGGGCATCTTCCACGCCTACTACACCGTGGCACTCGCCCCGGCCATCGCCGTGCTCGTGGCCGCGTGCGCGCAGGGCCTTTGGAGCGCCCGCGAGCACGCCTGGGCGCAGGCGACTGCTGCGTTCCTTATCGCAGTCGGGAGCGTTTGGGCGTTCGCGCTCGTCTGGCGCTCGGGCAGCTACCGCTGGCTCGGCATCTGCATCGCGGCAGCGGGCATCTGCTCGGCGGCGGCGCTCGCGGTGAGCTTCTTCCTCGAGGCGACCGAGCCGCAAGATCGCGGCCGCGCCGTCGCTCCGTCCGGCACGCGCAAACTGGTCCGCATGGCCGCGCTCGCGCTCGGCATGGCCGCGCTCATGTGCGGCCCCGTTACCTGGACGGCCTGCACCATCGCTAGCGGCCACACGGGCTCGCTCGTCACCGCCGGGCCTTCCGCACAGGGCGGAGCTGGCGGTATGGGTGGCGGCAACGGCGGCGGACTCACCGGATCGAGCGCCAACAGCGAGGTCACCGCACTTCTTACGGAAAACGCCAGCGGCTACCGTTGGGCCGCGGCCACCACGGGCTCACAGAACGCCGCGAGCTACCAGCTCTCGAGCGACCTCTCGGTCATGGCCATCGGCGGCTTTAACGGGTCGGACCCCGCGCCCACGCTCAAGCAGTTCAAGTCCTACGTTAAGCAGGGGCTCATCCGTTATTACATTTCTTCGGGCGGCATGGGCGGCGCGCAAATGGGCGGCAGCGACACGGCCTCGAAAATCGCCGCATGGGTCGCCAAGCACTACACGGCCACGACCGTGGGCGGCGTCACCGTCTACGACCTGCAGGAATAGACCGAGATTCGCGCGGACAAGTTAAAAGGGCATGCGCAAAGCATAGAAATGCCGCGCAAAAGAGCCGCCCTTCAGCCTCCAACGGGGCCGAAGGGCGGTTATTTTCGACCGCACGAGGAGTTATTTTCGATAATGTGTGGCATTTTGAGTCCCATCAAAGTAGACGCCAATTGATTGCAGCAAAACCGCAGGTCAGCGAGAGCTGAATTCAGGTTGTATCGAGCGAATCGGGAAAATGCCACACATTATCGAAAATAGGCACCCGCACATGATCAGCGGCTATCCATCCTGCACCTAAAAGCAACTCTGCAGGCCCAGGCAAACCACGAATCTTCAGGGTCCGCCTCATCAAGACCGAAATCTCGCCGCGGAATAGCTTTGCGCTCATCGCCGGCGCATGGATCAAAACGGCACCCCCTGTTCATCCCAGCAGAAGAACAGGGGGCGCCGTTATTTGCGACGCAACGACTCGCGCCAGTTCAGCAATCTCGGGTCCTAGCCCAGCTCGCAGCCCTCAAGCTCAAGGAGGGCAGCCTTGCGGTCGAGGCCGCCGGCGTAGCCGTTGAGCGAGCCGTCCGCGGCGACCACGCGATGGCACGGCACCACGATCGAGAGCGGGTTGCGCGCAACCGCGGCACCCACGGCCCGGGCCGAAACGCGCTTGCCGGCGCCAGCCGCCAGGCAGTGCCTGCGCTCAAGACGCGCGGCGATCTGTCCGTAGGTCGCAAGCTCCCCGCGCGGGACGGAGAGCAGCTCGCACCAGACCTCGCGCTGGAAACCCGTACCCACCATGTGCAGCGGCGGGGTGAACGCGGGCTCCTGCCCGGCAAAGTAGGCGTTGAGCCAGGCCCAGGTGCGCTCGAGCACGCTTTGGGCCGCAGCGTCCTGCGGGCGCGCGGAGCCTCCCCCGCAACCGCCCGACTCGGCATCGGCACCGCGCACGAACTCGGGCTCGTCCTTGGGGTCGAGCGTGGAGGCAAAATGCTCCTGCCCCTCGAACCACAGGCCCACGAGGCCGCGCGAGTCGGCGGCCAGGAGAATATCGCCCAGCGGCGAGTTATACACGGTGGTTACCATCGGGCGCTCCTCTCCTGTAGATTCCGGAACAGAATTTTAGCGTACCGGGGGCCGGCATTCCGCATGCGGCTGAACCCGAGTCATAAGCAAAGAACTCGCACATGCACGCAGCCGGCTACAACGGCTCGCAAGTGCAGCCGAAGGCGCAGAGCGATCTCCGCGCGCAACTCAGCGCACGCAGCGCCGTCCCGGCCGCGCTCCCTGCAGCAAAAGACCGCGGTCGCCGAATGTCGCGGCGGCCGCGGCCCCAATCGTTCGCTTGCGCGCGGGCGCCGATCGCGCCAATCGCGCCATTCGCGCTGCTCGCGCTACTCGCGCTACTCGCGCTACTCGCGCTACTCGCGCTACTCGCGCTACTCGCGCTACTCGCGCTACTCGCGCTACTCGCGCTACTCGCAGAGCAGCTTGGCGATCTGCACGGCGTTCGTGGCCGCGCCCTTGCGAATCTGGTCACCGCAGCACCAGAAGGTGATGCCGCGCAGGGCCTCGGGGTTCGAGATGTCGCGGCGCACGCGGCCGACCCACACCAGGTCCTGATCGCTCGTGTCGATGGGCATGGGGAACCTGTCGTGCGCGTCAGCGGCGTCGAGGTCGTCCACCAGCTTGACGCCGGGCGCGGCGGCCAGGGCCTCGCGCGCCTGCTCGAGCGTGATGTCGCGCTCGAACTCGAGCGTGATGCTCTCGGAGTGCGAACGCAGCACCGGCACGCGCACGCAGGTGCAGTTCACGCGGAGCTCGGGCAGGTGCATGATCTTGCGGCCCTCGTTCTGGAGCTTCATCTCCTCGGAGGTGAAGCCCTCCTCCTTCTCGCCGCCGATCTGCGGAATGAGGTTGCTCGCAAGCTGCGCGGCAAAGGCGCGGGGCTCCGGGATCTCCTCGCCGCGGCCGAGCGCCGCAAGCTGCTCCTCGAGCTCGCGCATGCCCGGCACGCCCGCACCGGAGGCAGCCTGGTAGGTGCTCACAATCATGCGCTTGATGCCCGCGACCTTGTGGAGCGGCCACGTGGGAACGAGCCCGATGATGGTGGCACAGTTGGGGTTGGCAATGAGGCCCTTGTGCCACTTGACGTCGTCAGCGTTGATCTCGGGCACCACCAGAGGCACGTCCTCCTCCAGGCGGAAGGCGTGCGAGTTGTCCACGACCACCGCGCCGCGCTTGACGGCCTCGGGCAGCAGCTCCTTGGCGATGTCGTCGCCGGCGGCACCGAGCACGATGTCGCAGCCCTCAAAGGCCTCGGGGCGGGCCTCCTCCACCACGACCGTCTGGCCGCGGAACTCGACCGTCTTGCCCGCGGAGCGCGCGCTCGCGAGGAGCTTGAGCTTGCCGACCGGGAACTCCTGCTCATCGAGGCACTGGAGCATCTGGGTACCAACCGCACCCGTGGCCCCAAGAATCGCGACTGTGTACTCTTTCATGCTTCCCCCTTTTTTGGATAGCTGAACAGCGGCGGCGCTCCGCCTGGTGGCGGGCGCCAAAACCAGCGGGCGGCCCAAACGCCGCCCGCATGTATAAACCTAGTTGATGCCGGTGAGCGGATGCGAGGCGTCGGCCTCGATGTCCGCGACCTTGACGATGCCGTTCTCGTCGGAGAACGCGTCGTAGATCGTGCGGATGGCGAGCGCGAAGTCCTTTTGGTCCACGCCGATGATGATGTTGATCTCGTCGCAGCTCTGGCTGATCATGCGCACCGAGACCCCGGCCTCGCCGAGCTTGCCGAACAGGTGGCCCGAGAGGCCCGCGCGCCCGCGCAGGTTGCGGCCGACGGTCGCGATGAGCGCAAGGTCGCTCACGACCTCGATCTCGAGCGGCTCGACCTCCTTCTCGATGTCGCCCACCAGCGAGTAGAGCGAATCGTGCACCTCGCTCTCCTGCACCACGGCGCCAAAGCGGTCCACGCCCGTGGGCATGTGCTCAACGCTCACGCCGTAGCGCTCGAACACCGAGAGCGCGCGGCGCATGAAGCCCACGCGCGGCTTGGTGCGGTCGCGCGCCACGTTGATGGCAACGAAGTCGCACTTGCCGGCGATACCCGTGATGATCGGCTCCTCCTGGCCCTCGTCGGCGGTCTCGCTGATGATGGTGCCCGGGTCCTCGGGGGCGTTCGTGTTCTTGATGACGAGCGGGATCCCCGCCTCGCGCACCGGGAACACGGCCTCCTCGTGCAGCACGCTCGCGCCCATGTAGGAGAGCTCGCGCAGCTCCTCGTAGGTGATGCGCGCGATCGGGCCGGCGTTGGGCACGATGCGCGGGTCGGCGGAGTAGAAGCCCGAGACGTCCGTCCAGTTCTCGTAAACGTCGGCGTTCAGGCACTTGGCGAGGATCGAGCCCGAGATGTCGCCGCCGCCGCGGTCGAGCAGCTTGATCTGGCCCTCCTTGGTGGCGCCGTAGAAGCCGGGCATGACGAACCCGCCCTGGTTGCCGCGCTCCTCCACGAGCTCGGCGGTACGGCGCATGGAGAGCGTGCCGTCGTGGTGGAAGGCCACGACGTCCTTGGCGTCGAGGAACGGGAGGCCCAGGTACTCGGCCATGAGGAGCGCGGTGAAGTACTCGCCGCGCGAGACAAGCTCCTCGGTGGTGTAGCTGCCCGAGCGGGCGCGCTCGGCAAAGGCGGCGAACTCGTCGCGAATCGGGTAGTCAAGGCCGAGCTCGTCGGCGATATCGAAGTAGCGCTGGCCGATGTCGTCGAGCAGCTCGTCGCACGACACGTGGTACTTGGTGTGCGCGTTCACGAGATAGAGCAGGTCGGTGACCTTGGTGTCTTCTTTAAAGCGGCGACCGCACGCCGAGACCACCACGAAGCGGCGCGCGGGATCGGCGTCGACGATGGCCTTGATCTTCTTGAAGTGTTCGGCATCGGCGACAGATGAGCCGCCGAACTTCGCAATCTTAATCATGATGGTGAGGTTACCTTTCCGAAAGCCTCTGTGAAATGAGTCTTGCCTGCTCTGATACCATGAGTGCACCATTGGCGGCCTAAAGACCGAGGAGCACATCGACATGGGCACATATCATAGTACACGTGGACGCACTTTAGCATGGTCAAGTAGGGAAGCCATCAGAAAGGGCATCGCTCCGGACGGGGGGTTGTTCGTCTCCGATGAGCTCGGCGCAAAGACCATCGACGTAGCGGGCATCGCCGACAAGTCGTACTTCGATCTTGCACGCGATGTGTTGGGAATGTTACTAAACGATTACACGGCCGACGAAATCGCGGCCTGCGTGAGCGAGGCCTACGAGGGCACCTTCGCGAGCAGCGAGGTCACCCCGCTCGTGGCGCTCAAGTCGGCTCCGGCCACCGCCGCGCAGGACGGCTGCGGCGACGCCACCCCCACCTACGTGATGGAGCTCTTCGGCGGCCCGACCTCGGCCTTTAAAGACGTTGCCTTGCAGATGCTCCCCCGCCTCATGGCCCGCACCGGCTCTGGCGAGAACGGCTCCGAGCGCATCATGATCGTGACCGCCACCTCGGGCGACACGGGCAAGGCCGCGCTTGCCGGATTCGCCGACGCCCCCGGCACCGGGATCACCGTGTTCTACCCCGAGGGCAAGGTCAGCCGCGTGCAGAACCTGCAGATGAGCACCCAGGAGGGCGCGAACGTGGCCGTGTGCGGCGTGCGTGGCAACTTCGACGACGCCCAGAGCGCCGTCAAGCGCATCTTCGCCGACGAGGAGCTCAACGCCCGCCTCAACGCGAGCGGCACCATCCTCTCGTCCGCCAACTCCATCAACGTGGGGCGCCTCGTGCCGCAGGTCGTCTACTACTTCGCCGCCTATGCGCAGCTCCTGCGCGCAGGCGCCATCGAGGCCGGCGACGAGGTCGAGTTCTGCGTGCCCACCGGCAACTTCGGCGACATCCTCGCCGGCTACTACGCCAAGCGCATGGGCCTGCCCGTGGCCAAGCTCGTCGTGGCAAGCGACAAGAACAACGTGCTCTGCGACTTCCTCGCCACCGGCGTGTACGACCGCAACCGCCCGTTCTTCACCACCACCTCGCCCTCGATGGACATCCTCATCTCGAGCAACCTCGAGCGCATGCTCTACTTCCTCTCGGACGGCGACTGCGAGCTCGTAAGCTCGCTCATGGCCGACCTCGCCGAGAAGGGCCGCTACGAGGTGCCCGCCGAGCTGCTCGCCACGATCCAGGCGCTCTTTGGCTGCGGTTGGGCCGACGAGGACCAGGTGAGCGCCGCCATCAAGACCTGCTGGGACGCCGAGGGCTACGTGATCGACCCGCACACCGCCTGCGGCTATCACGTGCTCGAGCACGAGCCGGCGGCTGCCGGCGCCAAGGCCCGCGTGCTGCTTTCCACGGCGAGCCCCTACAAGTTCCCGCGCGCCGTGTGCGACGCGCTGGGGCTCGAGGTCCCGGCCGACGACTTCGAGGCCATGCGCGTGCTCGAGGGCTTCACCGGCACCGTCGCGCCCAAGCAGCTCGCCGAGCTCGAGACCAAGCCCGTCCGCTTTGAGGACGTGTGCGACGTGGCCGACATGGGCGCCTACGTGGAGGCCGCGGCCAAGAAGATGAACGAGTAGCAGACCCGTTTGCGAGCGCGCCGGCCCCGGTCGGCGTGCTTTGTTTTAGAGAGATAAACCCGGGGGCACCCGAACATGCCGAAGGCCCCGGCCGCCGAGCTCGGCGCGGGCTCCTGCGCGAGCAGGGCCACCCGAGTAGCGAGCACAGCGTCCGAGGCCGCCCAGAGAGGACTAGCAGCAGCAATGATCAAGATCACCGTACCCGCCACCAGCGCCAACCTCGGCATCGGTTACGACACGCTCGGCATGGCCGTCTCGCTCTACTCGCACTTCACCTTCGAGCGCGCGGACGAGCTCACCATCACCGGTTGCCCCGAGGAGTTCCAGAACGAGAACAACCTCGTGTACGTGAGCTTTGCCGACGCGCTCAAGTCGTGGGGCGAGAAGCCCTTCCCCGTGGCGATCGACATCCAGACCGACGTGCCCGTGGCGCGCGGCCTGGGCTCGAGCTCCACGTGCGTGGTCGCCGGCATCATGGCGGCCGCGGCCCTCACCGGCCACACCGTGGACCGCTCCGAGCTCGTGCGCCTCGCAACCGAGGTCGAGGGGCACCCCGATAACGTGGCGCCCGCTATCCTCGGCGGCGCCGTCTGCTCGTTCACGCCCGAGGGCGCGCTCCCCCGCTGCCTGCGCTACGAGGTGAGCGACCGCCTGCAGTTCATCACCGTGATCCCGCCCTACGAGGTGCACACGAGCGAGGCGCGCAAGGTCGTCCCGCAGGAGGTGCCGCTCTCCACCGCCGTGTGGCAGATGGGGCGCATCGCCGGCATGACCCGCGGACTCGAGACCGGCGACCTCGACCTCGTGGCCGCCGCCAACGACGACCGCATCCAGGAGCCCTACCGCCGCCGCCTCATCCCCGACTACAACGCCGTGCGCGACACCTGCCTCTCGGGCGGCGCCAAGACCATCTGGATCAGCGGCTCCGGCTCGACCCTCATGGCCGCCACCGACGACACCATCGTGGCAAAATTCCTGCAGGTGCGCCTGCAGGAGCAGTTCCCCAAGTGCCAAACGCACATCTTGAGCTGCGACAGGGATGGCGCCCAAATTGAATACCTGTAGGGTTTCTTGAGTTGAATCTGCCTGGCGGTTTTGAGAGCGACGGTTTCCGAAGATAGATGAGCTTTGGGCGTTGGGCCGTCCCCGTGTGGGGTCGTAGCCCGGCATCGTACGACGCTCGCCGGGGAGATACCCCCGGAAACGTCCTCGGCTAAACGAAGCGCCGTCTGCCTCGCTCCTTCGAAGCATTGGCAGACGGCGCTTCTAGCCTGCGGAATGTTTTTGAGGGGTATTCCCTCCCGGGCTGACGTTTACCTTGCTGGGGCTGCCGGATGCCCGTCCCGCTGGTCGCGAGCAAGCCGTGGTCTGGTTGTTACTTCTTGCGCTTTGTGATTACGCCAGCGGCTGCTGCGAGGATGCCAACGAGAACCAGGGCACCCACGATGAGCGGGGTGCGGTCACCTGTGGCTGCCAGGCCCTTGTTGCTTACGGACTTGGTCGTGGTGGTTACCGTCTTGGTCTTGGCTGTGGCTTCCTTGGCGCTGTTCTCTGTGGCGTCGCTCTGGCCGGATTCCTTGTTGGGTGTCTCGTCCTTCTTTTCGGAGTTGCCCTTGTCGGGGTCGCTGCCGTCGTCGTCCTTCTTGTCGGCCTCGTCTTTGGCGGTCCAGCGGGCGTAGAGCTTGAGATTGCCGGTCACGGGGGTGTCGAAGTCGTATTCGTTTCCGTCTTCGGTGAACCAGCCTTCGAAGGTGAAGCCCTTGCGTGTCGGGTCGGTGGGGCGCGCGACCTTGCCGCCGGCTCGGACGATCTTGGTAGCCACCTCGCTGCCGCCTGCGGCGTCGAACTCTACGGTGTACGCCACGAGCGGCTCGTCCTTGGCGGACCATTGCGCGTAAAGCTTCAGGTCCCCGGTCACGGGCGATTTGAAGTCGTACTTCTCCTCTTCCTCGGTAAACCAGCCCTCGAACGTGCAGCCTTCCTTCTTGAGGTCCTTCGGGCGCTCGGCGCACTTGCCGTCCTCGACCGTCTGGGTCGTGGGCTCGGAATCATCGTCGTCGATGAACGTCACCGTGTGCTTGATCGTGTAGGACCACTCGGCGATGTCGCTCGCGGTCATGTGCTTGCGGTACGCCTTCGCCTTGACGGTGCAGCTGTGGGGGACCTCGATGGCGTCCTCATAGAGCGCGCTCTCCTCCGTCGGATCGGTGCCGTCGGTGGTGTAGCGAATCTCGGCGCCCTCCGTGTCGCACGTGAGCCAGATCCGCTGCGTGCCCGTGTAGGTGCCGCTCTCGATGTCGGTCTCGGGCTTTGCAACCTTGCCGGGGGCGCCGACCTTTATCTTGCACGTAACGGTCTCGCCGATCTGGGCATCCACGTTCGAGGGGAACTGAATCGTCCCCGTGGCGGTGAGCTCCTGCGTGCCCGTCGCGTTCTCGTTAAATCCGGTGGGCGTGCCCCACTCGACGGGCAGATAGCCCGTCTCGCCGCATTTGTAGGAGACCTTGACCGTATCGGGGAGGCCCCAGCTCGAGCCCTGCTGTTCGGAGTACGTCAGTGCCTCGTCGAACGTCAGCTTGACCGTTTCGGGGTCGGTAGCTTTCTCGAACTCGAGCGGGCCCGTCGTCGGGCACTGGATGCAGAGCGAGGTCTTGCCGTCCTGCTCGAACACGTAGGCATCGCCCTCGACCACGTAGCCGCCGACGCGTACCTCGGCATTGGGCGCGAGCACGTACTTCACATCATCGGAGCCATCCGACTTGAGCGCGATCTTGGCGGTGTAGGCCGTCGCGTGCTCTACCTTGCGGCTCTCGCCCGCCTCGGGCGACCAGTCGATCGCGAGGTCGCCGAAGTAGGAACTCACGTCCGTGTACTCATCTGAGTCGCCGATCTTGGCCAAGAGCTTGGTCGCGGACTCCGCGAGCGTCTTCTCGTCCTCGGGGAGATCCATGTAGACGTCGAGTCCCGAGACCACCGGGTTGTAGACGGCGGTGACGGTCGTGGCGGCGCGCACGTTCTCGAGCTTGAGGGTGGCGTCATCCGCGCTCTCGATCGCCTTGCCGTTCGCGTCCACCCATTTCTCGAACGCATAGCCCTCGCGCACAGGCGCCACGAGCGAGAACTCGCCGCCCTCGTTCACGTCATATGCGCCGATCGTGCCCGGAACGGGGACCTTGCCGGTATCGGTCTGATTCACCGTGACCTTGTAGGTTGCGTAGGGCTCCTCCACCACATAGGAGCGCACCACATGCGTGGACTGCACGCCGTTCTTCTCGGCCCAGACCTCCACCTTGTAGGTGCGCTTGGTGCCGCATTTTACGTCGAGCGCAAACGAAGCGGTCATGTCCGGCAGGGTCTGCTCAGAGCCCTCACTCCACGCGCCGCCATCGCTGTAGCTCACCTTGTACTTGATGGTCGCCTCGTTGACGGTCCAGCCAAGCGAGACCTTGAACTTCTTGGCTTTGGCCTCGCCCTCAAAATAGGCGGCCTGCTCGCTGTTGGCCGTCGAGTACTCGCCGTCGGCCGGATCGACCGTAGGCGCCGCCACCGTGTACGCGGGCTTCTCGACCACCTTCACCGTGAGCGTAAGCTTGTCGGTCTCCTTGATGATCACCGCCTTGGAATCCGTCTTGAGCGGCACGATGTAATCAAAGCTCTGGCCAACAAGATCGGTCCTGACCTGCCTGTTGCTATCCAGAAGGTTCGAGAAATCGAGCTGCGACGTATCGATCGCGATGCCCTGCACGGTGCCGGCGGTCGTCTTGACGAAGGCGCGCTCCGGCAGGATCGAGCGCAGGTCCTCCTCCGAAACCTCCACGGGCACGCTCACCTCGGCAGGCTCAACGGATTCCACGCTGGGCGTCTCTGCAGTGACCGTGCCGGCAGCAAAGCTCAGCCTGCCCTTGGCGTCCACGGAGGCAAAGGTCGTCGTGACCGCCTTGCCACCGACCGTGACCGCCACGTCGGCCTTGCCCATGGCGAGCTTGAAGGCGATGTTGTTGTCGAGGTCCTCGGCGATGCCGATGCGGGCCGTGTACTTCGTGTAATAGGTGGCCTTGCCGGTGGCCGGCGAGGAGCCGGTACCCGTGGTCCAGGTCACGGGGACGCTGAGCGTTCGGGTCGCTCCGGTATCGGGGTCGGCCCACGTGACCGTGCCGCTCTTGGGCAGGGCCGCGCCCACCGTGACCGAGCCGACGGAAAGCGAGATCGAGCCGATGCGCGCCACGTACTCGCCCACGAGGGAGACGTCGTTTTGCGGCATCTTGAACGAGATCGCGGCGTCGGTTCCGTCGCCCACGTAGTCGGCAAACGGATAGAGGCCCGTGGAGGTCGTGGACCAGCGCCTGAACACCCGCTTGTCGTCGGAACCCGCGCCGGTGATCGTCACCTGCGTGCCGTTGCGGTAGCGGTTGACGGTGTTGCCGTTGACCTTGAGCTCGAACTCCCTGGTGGTGTGTCGCTGCCAGGCGTCGCCGCCGTCGTCGGTGCCGTAGCTCACGTGGTAGCCGCCCATATCGGCGAACAGGCAGTCTTTGCTCGAGTACTTGAACTTGGAGGCGATGCGTCGGTCGCCATCGATGCCGGTGCGCACGCCCACGCTCGAGCCCTGCGCGAGGTTGCCGGTGATGTAGGCCTTGCCACCGCCTCCGGAGAGTGTGCTCAAAAAGACGTCGTCGGCGTTGCCGGAATTCTTGCCGCGGGTGTTGCCCTTGACCACGCACGTGCCGCTCATCTTGACGTCGTAGCGGTAGCCCACGAAGATGCCGCCGCCCTCCTGGTTCTTGCCATTGTCTGCGCAATAGTTGCCGGTGATGGTGCAGTTCTCCACGATGTTGTTGGAGCCGTAGACGAAGATGCCGCCGCCGTCGAGGCGCGCGCCGTTGCCGGTGATGGTGCACCTGCGCAAGGTGGTCCAGCGCTGGTCGAGCTCGAGGCCGCCGCCGTCGGTCCCCGAGTAGTTGTCCTTGATCGTGACGCCCTCGATCAGGCCCTCGTTCTCGCCGCTTGCGGCGTCAACATGGATACCGCCGCCCGATTTGTAGGCGTTATCCTGCCCGTTTGATTCTTGCGAGGCCGTGTTGTTGGCGATCGTGCCCCCGTCCTCGCCCTCGGCAACGAGCTTGAAGAACGACTTGTTGAAGTAGACTCCGCCGCCGCCCTGCGCCTCGTTGTAGGTCACGGTCGAGCCGTTCTTCATGGTGATGTTCACGTACTTTTCGGCATAGATGCCGCCGCCCTTCGAGGCGCCATTGTTTCTCGAGATGTGCGAAGCGTCCATGGTGAGTTTGCAGCTCTCGTTAAGATAGACGCCCGCGCCATCGTTGCGGTCCTTGCCCGTCCTGTTGCGGTAGACCTTGGCGTTGATGAGGTCGATGGTGCAGCTCTCGGCCGCATAGATGCCGCCCCTGCCCGAACCGGCCACGGCAACGTTCTCGAGGACGAGGGTGGAAGAGCTCCCTATGGAGATGCCAGCCCCCGCGCCCTTGTACTTGCTCTGGTCAAAGCAGGTGATGACGCCACCGGTCTTGACGATATACGGCTGCCAACCGTACTCCTCGGTCTTGCTGCCGACGTACGTCATGTCCGAGTCCGGCTTGCTTGAGGTGAGTTTGACCTTGGCGCCCGATTCGATGTAGATCGTAGAGGTGTCGTCGGAGCTCTTGATCTTGTGGGCGCACATGTCGATGGTGATCGACTTACCGCCCGCAAAGCGGAGCCTGCCCGAGCCCATGTCCCAGTCGGTGTCCATGACGATGGTGGCGCCGGTATAGCCTGCGTTCAGGGCATCGGAGACGCTCGTGTAGCTCGTGACGTTTCCCGAGGCGTCGACGGAGTGCGCAACCGCATCGGCCGCCAAGGCGGGCGCGGGAGCCGCGAGGGCGCCGAGCACGACCGCGGCAAGGGCGGCAAGGGCGAATAGGCGGCGGGGCGTATGTGCGAGAGATGAGCGCAGCTTCATGAAAGGTTGCCTCTTCTGTTGGGCTTGAGCTTCGTGAATGTGAAAAGTCTAATGCAACGGGTGGCGTTCGTGCCGGTTATCCGGCTTATCCACCTGAAAGAGACTGACCTGACGTCCGGGAGGGGATACCCCTCAAAAACGTCCTCGGCAGCAGGCGTTCGGACCGGGGCAGCCGGCTTTGCCCGTCTGCGAGTGGTCGACCTGGCGCTCCCCGGGGGAATACCCCTCAGAAACGTCCTCGGCTAAACGAAGGGCCCGGCCGCCTCGCTCCTTCTAGGCGCGAAGCGACTCGTCA